>JAHFBS010000111.1 GCA_023249895.1 bacterium
TTCCTGTTGAATCACTTGCCGCTACCGAGGCAACGCTGACAGCGCGACACATCACGATCGCACATGCTGGAGACTATTACACCGGAATTCTTGTTGACCCACACGACTGGAATGATATTAAAGAAATTTTGGATAACAACTTACCCACGCTTTATCAGACCATACTTGAGCACCATGCATTGCCAATAGAAAGCATGTAACATGCCAGGCTTTATTATCACCGCAGTTCTCAATGGCACCCTCTTCTTCGCTTCTCAACCGCAAGCGCACAAAATTTTTACCAAACCCGGTCAACAGTATTCCGCCCAAGAACTTAATAATCGGATCACACCAGAGATTCGAGCGTGGTATGCGAATAATGCCAAAGACAACCGTGTACTCAACGAACTTGTTGATGGCTTTATTGCGCAACTCCGGAACAATGACTGCAAACAATATCTTGCGTGTAACACAAAGCCACCGTTGGTCATTTTTGACATCGATGAAACGACCTTAACTGCTTATTCAACATTAAGCACACCACCGCCACCACCCCAAAAAATATCCTATGCACATTCTTCATCAATCGAAACTATGACGATTCTTCAACCATTTCAGCGATTATATAATTTCTTAATTGAACACAATATGCCAATCGCGTTTGTCAGCGCACGAAGCAGCAGCCCTTCTTTGCAGGCAAAAATTATTCATAAACTTAACGATTCTGGATATTCAAGCATTGCAGCCGTTCTTCTTTACTCAGCTAAAAATCAATCGACCGCTCAGTGGAAAGAATCAGCACGCAACCAGCTGGCGCGCGATTACACAATCATTGCAACAATCGACGATGATTGGCGTAATCTAGTGGGAGAGCATGTTGGACGTTATGCACTTTGGGTACCAGGATGCATACTGAATAGACCGCAGGAACAAGAATTTTATGAGCGGCTCATAGCGGCACAGGCGCATCAAACTGTTATCGTTGCAGCGCACACTTATTAGGTATGTTCATGCTTCGATACGTTTTATTCGTAAAACTCATAAAACACTCAGCACGAACGGGGCTATTGCTTGCGCTTGGATGTATATTATGGGCATCAAAGCTACCTCTCTCCCCAAAGCCACAAATCTTATTTCTCCACTATCCAACCCAACAAATTACCGGCATCGGCGTTTATCTTATCAATTGCAGCAAGCTCTTACGTGAACGCGGTTACACGCCATATTTTTTAGTTATCAAAAATTCTCAATTTCAAAAAGAACTCGAAAAAAATACATTACCATTCGATACCGTGCCATTGAGCTCTTATAACAACATTCGAGCACTTACCTCGATCATCCATAAAACATGCGCTGAACACCATAGTGACGTTATCTGCTGCAATTGGTACGACCATAGCCTGGCTGCCGCACAAGCGGTCGCACGCGACCGCTCACTCAAAGTCATATTTATCGATCATATGAATATCGCTGCAATGGCCAATCAAGAAACACATAAACTACTCAATAGTCTTGATGGCATACTGGGGGTAAACCCTCTGATTGTCTCAACGCTTGCCGACCGCCAAGTAAACGCGCCGACCATTGCTTTTATTCCACCATTTTTTGACGAAGACAGATTCCTGAATTTTTCATTATCAGACCGTTATCGCAGACTTAATCTACATCAAGCACGTGTCTTGTTTTTCAGAGAAACTTTTGGCATTGCGCTTCAAAAATTACCGGTTATATGCATGATTGCCAACATGTATGAAGATCGAACTAAAAATCATCAACTTCTTTTTCAAGCGATTCACCGCTTAATACACAAAAATAAGCCTGTCGAAGTAATGTTAGCAGGTGACGGCGCGATGAGGCCAAAGCTTGAGCAGCTTGCAGATTTACTTAAGATCAAAAAATATGTCCATTTTCTTGGATTTACCGACCGGATCCCAGAGCTTTTGTATTTCACCGATTTTCATGTACTTTCGAGTCGCCACGAAGCATTTGGCATTGTGCATGTTGAGGCTGCGTTTATGAAAAAAGTCTCAGTTGGGGCCACAAACACCGGTGCACCAGCAATTATAAAGGATGGCATCACAGGGCTCATTTTTGAAAATGATAATGCTGAAGATCTTGCACGAAAAATTGAATTTCTTATCGATCACCCTGCCCTATGCCACGAAATGGGAAAGAGCGCATACGCACACGCGCTCCTCAATTTTTCAAATAACGCGAAAATACAAGCGTTTGAAAAATTCCTATGCCACGTTACTGGTCATTGATTGGTAACAATTTCTTCCCACGGTAAAATAGCAAACGCCACAACGCGTCATTTCACAAGGATCAAAACAATTTCTTCCATCAAAAACAACCCGGTCGGGAAGACGTAAAAAATCTACTGGCGTATGATGCAAAAATTCACGCCACTCGGTCAAAATCACCAAACTATCACAAAATGATAAAATCTGATCGGCCGTAGCAGCATATCTAATGTTACGCGCAAAAACGTTATACACATTATTCTGAGCAGCAGGATCATAGACAATCACCTGCGCACCCTGAGCAAGTAATCCTGCAATAATATCTATTGAAGGAGCATAACGAATATCATCAGTTTCAGGTTTAAATGATAATCCCCAGATGCCAATGGTTTTATGCGCAATTGAGGCACCATAATAATCAAGAATCATATTCAGAAAATAATTACGCTGGGCAGTGTTGGCCGCATCAACATCGCTGGCAAGCGTCATAGGAACCCAATATTCATGGCCCATATCTACCAGTGCTTTAACATCTTTGGGAAAACAACTACCCCCATAGCCAACACCGGCATTCAAGAAGCATGAACCTATGCGTTTATCAGTTGCAATACCATCTCGAACCTGTTTAATATCAGCACCAGTTCTATCGGCCAAAAGCGCTATTTGATTCACAAAGCTAATACGCGTTGCAAGCATGGCATTGGCGGCATATTTGGTAAGTTCGGCCGATTCAAGGCTCATAACCAAAAAAGGAACGGTCTCTTTCAGGAATGGCTTATAGAGTCCATACAAAATATCTCGCGCATTTTCAGATTCAACGCCAACAACAACACGATCAGGCTCAACAAAATTTTTAACCGCCGAACCCTCTTGTAAAAATTCAGGATTAGACGCAACCATGGCAACAAGATTTAATCCTCTGCACGCAAATTCCTGCTGGATGATTGCTTTTACCTTACGCGCTGTTCCAACAGGTACCGTTGATTTATCTATCACCACGCAACAATTGGACAAAACCGTCCCTATTTCTCGAGCAGCCTGATAGACATATGACAAGTCTGCAGAGCCGTCAGCGCGTGACGGCGTTCCTACACACAAAAATAGAGCATTGGGATTTACCATTGAGCAGGCATCAGCAATGCACGAGGAAAAATGCAACCGACCTGTTCTAAGCCCCTCATTCATTACAGCATCAAGACCAGGTTCTACAAACGGCACCTTGCCCATTAATAATGTTTGTAGTTTTTGTGCATCTTTTTCAACAATGATAACGTTGTTGGACGGCTGTTGCGCAAAACACGCCCCCGTCACCAACCCAACATATCCAGCGCCCACAACAATGATATTGTTTGAGATAGTTGACGCCCGTGACAGAGGAAAAAATAACATGCACATAACAAGCATTTTCAGCTTCATAAGATTCCTTTTTTTTGCAGATACACTTTATTATAAACAGCCCAAT
>JAHFBS010000112.1 GCA_023249895.1 bacterium
TAGGGCAAGAAGTGGCATAAGAATGAGTAATGTTGCATGTGCGAGAGGAGACAGCAACGGAGCCTTAGTCGACAAAAGAACGGTGGCGATAAAACACCCTGCAATAGGGGTTGGAGTTCCGGCAAAATAACTTGTTTGCTGTGTATGGGTAAGATTAAAACGGGCAAGTCGGACAAGTCCGGCGGCAAGAAATGCTCCGCACGCAGCAAAGCCAATCCATCCAAAATTATTAAGTTGCCACGTATAGGCCAAGAGTGCAGGAGCAAGGCAAAAGGTGACGGCATCACTTAAGGAATCAAGTTGGAGTCCCAGGTTGCTCGTGAAATTGGTGTAACGAGCAATGCGTCCGTCAAGTGAATCCATGATGGCGCCGGCAAGAATACAGAGCGCGGCTGCTCTAAAATTTTCGCATCCAGCACAAATAATAGAACCAAAGCCACACAAAGCGTTACCGATGGTAAAAAGGTTGGGGAGTACGCGCATGCTTTGGACAATGCGATTTCCAGGAAAAGAAAAACCGCTGAGTCGCGGGCGTCGATGACGGTTTGCTAACACAATGATTTTCCGTGCAAATGCCATAAAAACCCCTGAAGAACTTATGCTGCAACGCTTACTTGCGCGTGCCGCACAACTTTGCCTTTAAGCGTGTATCCTTTACGCAACTCTTGTACGATGCTGCCGCTGGCGTGTTCTGGGCTTGAAACTTGCATGATGGCTTCGTGAAGTTCTGGGTTAAAAACTCCTGTTGCTGCTATTTCTTCTACACCCAGACCACCGAGTACTTTTCTAAAATTTTTGGCGATAAGTTCAAGGCCTTCAAGTTGTGTTTTTGCTTCAGGAGTCTCAGGTGACTTTGTTGTTTGTAAAGCACGATCTACATCATCAAGGATGGGCAGTATCTTTTCAATAACATCAGCTTGTATGAGTTGCGCCCATTCAGTCCGTTCGCGTTCTGTTCGTCGCTTAAAATTTTGTAAATCTGCCGTTGTGCGCAGGTAGAGACCCTTGTAATCAATCTGTTCTGGTTGTTGAGCTGTGGGCGTACCTGTTGTGGTATCTTGTTGGCTTGTTTCTTTATTGTTGTTCTCGTCGTGGTTTGCCATAATTTTCGTTAATCTTTTACCTTACTGAGATAGTCACTATTAACCAAACTTTTATAATAAATTTAGCATAAAAAGTGCTAATCAAAAAGCCAAGATCTTCATTAAAATGGCTTTAAAGCAGCGAAAAGAAGGGCTCGTAATGAATCTGTATGCACAATACCTGAAATTATGGAAGCGGGGGCTTGTTGGTAAAGGGTTCTCTTCGCGTTTACCCGATTATGCCACACGAACGTGGTTTGAATATTTTCAAAAAGCACTTTTACCACACAACAAAGGCGCTTTTCTGGACATTGGTGCTGGCGATGGTCGGCTAAGTCTGGTGTTACTGGCGTCGGGATATCAGCAGGGTGCTGCGCTTGAGGTTTGCGTTGATCGAAAAGCATGGAATTATATTTTATCGAATTATCCAAAGTTTTTTCTTTATGAGGCAACATTGCAAGAAGCAATGATGAGCCTTGAGCATATGTTTGATGCGGTTGTTATTGCCGAGGTATTTGAACATATTCCTCCCGAAGATGTTCAATCTTTTCTTGATCAGCTTGCGCGTGTGGTTGCTCCTGGTGGTGTTGTATTTTTGACGACCCCAAATTTTCATGCTCAAGGGCCTGCTCAACAAAGTTCTTTATGGCATGAGCGTTATGCGTATGGTCATTATTATCATTACACACAACAAGAACTCAACACATTATTTGATCATGCTGGCTTTGATATCGAAAGCTGTAATTTTGAATGTCATAAACTTAAAAAAACTTTGTATGACCGCTGCTTTTATCCAATTTCTCGTTGGGATTCGCGACTGAGCCGTTCACAGCGATTGCCATGTTGGTTTAAATATGCGTACAGATGCATTTCGTTACCTATAATTATACTTCTACGCCTTTATTTTAAGGCTCTTGCAAGTGTACTGTTTCTTGTAGAGCGTTACAGCAGCACAGAGCAGACAGCGGCAACAATTATTATAACGGCGCGCAAGAGATCGCCGTGAAGACGCCTCTTAAGTCATTCGACGAGATCGGTGTTTTGTTACGTATTAAATAATGTTTTCTAGAATCTAACAGCATATTTTTTGTAAGTTGTTCTCATTGTTGTTAGACCATATTTTTTTCGATTAAACTGTCAAAACCTAAAATCGTCTTTTAAAAAAAATTGTTGGTATTTTTACTTGGGAGGAAAGGGCTTTGATGCAAGGACGTATAAAACGTATCTGCACGTCATTTATTGATGTACCGCATAAAATTGCGGTAGCTATTTATTTTGCCGGATGTTCAATTCGCTGTAGCGGATGCCAGAACAAAGAGTTATGGGATCCGATGAGCGGCGAAGCGATGTCGGTAGACGATGTAGTTAAAAAAATTCAGCAGCATCCGCTTGCTGAATATGTGGTGTTTTTGGGCGGTGAGCCAACTGACCAAATGGATTTTCTTACTCATGTTTGTACACGCATTACGCAGGAACTACATCTGCCTATTGCATTGTATACCGGACGTGAATTTGAAGTCTTGCCACCACAACTTGTTGCAACGGTTGATTTGATTGTATGCGGTCCTTATCGCCAAGAATTGCACGTTGGTGGATGGCCGGCTTCGTCAAATCAGAGGATTTTTAGGAAGGAATCAGGACAATGGAAATTATAAGTAAGTTTGCTGCGTTTTCGCAGGATTTTAAAAACCTTTATGCCGAATTTGATCCAGAAATTTTAAAGCTTGAAGGTATTGCTGCCGATCAGTTAGATGTTTCGCTTATGGCTGAGCGCTATTTTAAAGAGCGCGTGGCTGATATGTCGATTGATGACAATGCCAATCATCTGCAGGATGGTAGGTCATACGGAAACTTTTTTGCTGAGATGGCAAAGAGTAGTCTTAAGATTATTGGATATCACGATTTATTTGCCATTCTTGTGCAAAAACATGGGCTTGAGCGTACGCGCAAAATTTTTACGTCATTGTGGAATGGTGATCTTTATTTTCATGACAGCACGGCTATCCAAGTTCCCTATTGTTGGGCATATTCAACTGATTTTCTCTTGCATCAAGGAAATTTTTGGGGCCAGCTTCATTCATACCCACCAAAGCGCGCACGTTCGTTTATTGATCAAGTAAAAGAGGTGACTATTGAGCTTGCTCAAGAGATTGCAGGTGCCGTTGCAATTGGAGATTTATTTGTTAACTACGCGTATTTTATCAAGAAAGATGGTTTGAACGTCTATGATTCAGAGGTGCGTAAAGAAATAGAAAATGATTTCCAGTCGCTGGTTCATACACTTAATAAAAAACTACGTCCTTCGCACCAATCACCATTCACCAACTTTTCAATTTTTGACCGCCCTAATTTGGAACTTTTATTTGGTGAAATTCGTTTCCCTGATGGATCATCGCCTGATTTTGAAATTGTTCAAGAAATACAAAAGATCTTTTGTGATTGGTTCAGCAAAGGCGATCCTTTTTCAGGAATGCCTTATCGCTTTCCGGTAGTGACGCTTAATTTACGTGTTGATAAGGATGGTCGAGTCATTGATCCAGAATCTTTGGACTATTTCTCACGC
>JAHFBS010000113.1 GCA_023249895.1 bacterium
ATCATGGCCGGATATTTTACCTCCGTTTATCTGCTCGATATCAATGCCGAAACATATATGCAATCAATTCGATCCTATGTTGAAATGTCGGATATTATTAATGGATTGTATAAAGCAATTATTTTTGGTTTTATACTTTCAGTCATTGCTACCTACAAAGGCTATGTCACCAAGGGTGGTGCAAAAGGATTGGGACTTTCAACAACGCAAAGCGTTGTGTATGCAAACGTTACGGTTATTATTACTGACTACATTTTAACCTCATTAATGTTTACCAAATGATTAAATTAATAGATCTTCACAAGTCGTTTGGCGACAAAACAATTACCAAAGGTCTCGACCTGACCGTCGAGGATGGCGAGTTTTTGGCAATCATTGGACGATCCGGCGAGGGTAAGTCAGTACTCCTCAAACAGATGATTGGACTCATTCAACCTGATTCGGGCTCGGTCATCATCGACGAACAAGATATCACCAAGCTTCGCGGCAAAGAACGACAGACTATATTTCACAAATGCGGCTACGTATTTCAATTTGCAGCACTTCTCGATTCGCTCAACGTGCTTGAAAATGTCGGTATTACCTTACTTGAAGACAGCACGGAAATAGAAAACGTAAAACCGCTTGTCGTCGAAAAGCTCAAAAACGTTGGACTTGCTGAGGATGTTCTTGATAAATTCCCCGATGAACTTTCGGGCGGCATGAAAAAGAGGGTTGGGTTAGCCAGGACACTGATGCTGAGTCCAAAAATTCTTATTTATGATGAGCCAACAACAGGCCTTGATCCCATTACCGTACGCCTCATTCATGAACTCATCAAAAAAACGCATGACGAACAAAAACTTACCTCTATTGTCATTTCGCATGATGTAGAGATTTTTAAATACGCAAGCCATGTTGCCATGTTGCACGAAGGGAAAATTGTTTATAAGGGGCCGGCAAAAACAATATGGGAATGCGATAATCCTTACATTTATCAATTCATCAGAGGGCTTCCTGAAGGCCCTATCAAACAGATTGGTTTTGTCTAAAATTTTTATACATTGCGAGTGCCATGAATACGACGGAACAACCGCTCCTTCTCATTATTGACGATGAAACTGCCATTCTTGAAACACTCAAAGAAGCCCTTGAAGACGAACATTATAGAATTGAAACCTTGGCAGATGCCAGCAAGGCGCTTGATAGAATCGGCGAGTTACTTCCCGATGTTGTCTTTCTTGATATCTTTATGCCATCTCACAATGGTATAGCCATTCTTGAACGCATTAGACATGAATACCCTGCACAAAAAGTGATTATGATTTCAGGCTATGGAACGATACCAATCGCTATTGAAGCAATTCAAAAAGGCGCTTTTGATTTTATCGAAAAGCCACTTAACCTTGATGAGATTTTAAATAAAATTTCTTTTCTCAAAAAAGCTCATTCACACCAAATAGCTCCGCAGCAACTCAATCAAACAAACTTCTCCTGCGACATAATTGGCGCAAGCGCTCTTTTTTGTGAACTTATGCATCATGCAAACCTTGTAGCGCAGCTTAAAGTTCCTCTACTTATTTACGGCAATCCCGGATCTGGCAAAACGCTGCTTGCTCGTTACGTTCATCATAAAAACGGTTTTGACAACTCTTCATTTATGACACTTTCATGCGCAACACTTCGCCAGTTGCCACCGCATCTTGCCGACCACCATGGATCGATCTTTTTTAAAAATATTCATGAACTTGATACAAAGCTCCAAAGTGATGTTGTTGAATATCTTGCAACGGAGCGACCTCATCAAAAATTTATCGCCTCAAGCTCACTTAATCTTTTTGCGCGCGTCAAAACAGGAAGTTTCAATCGCTCACTTTTCTGTTTACTTCACGCATCATCATTAGAAATTCCATCACTCATCAAGCGTCGCTATGATATTCCGCTTCTTGTTGAACATTTTTTGAGCAAATCAAATCAGAAATATGGAACAGCAACAACACTCAGTCCTACTGCATTACGATTTTTACGCAACTTTGAATGGAAAGGTGACGTTGCCCAACTACAAACCTGCATCGATGTTGTTGTAGGAGCGTTGGGAACGACCCACAAAACTATTCAAGCTTCAGATTTTTGTACACTTATCCCATCCCAGCCGACCGATCAATTGGAACAACAAGCTTACACACGGTTCAGTTCGCTTGATGATGCAACACATTCTTTTCAGCAAAGATACTTGCACCATATGCTTAAATTGCATCGTTATGACACCGCGCAACTTGCTGATTTTCTTCAGATGCCATTAGCAACACTTCATGCTAAAATGGCGGAACTTAACATTAGCCATTAAATAATTTTTTTTAAAAGAGGGATTCTCCCATGGAAATGGAAACATCATCATCCTCTTATCTTAATGAACATATCAAAGACCAAAGTCTTAAATGGCTTGATCTTAAAAACGAGATTAAAAAAGTAATTGTTGGCCAAGATTACGCCGTTGAACGAGTTCTTATTGGCTTACTATGCAATGGCCATATTTTACTTGAAGGCGTTCCTGGGCTTGCAAAAACTACGTTGGTCAAAACAATTGCCAAAGTAATTGGACTTTCTTTTCAGCGTATCCAATTTACCCCTGATCTTCTTCCGGCAGATTTGGTAGGAACCTTGGTATACAATCCCAAGAATCAAGACTTTCAAGTTAAAAAAGGCCCTGTTTTTGCCAACATGATTCTTGCAGACGAAATCAACCGAGCACCGGCAAAAGTACAATCGGCACTTCTTGAGGCAATGCAAGAGCACCAAGTCACTATCGGCGATACAACCTATAAACTTGATGAACCGTTTTTTGTGCTTGCAACTCAAAATCCCATTGACCAAGAAGGAACCTACCGCCTTCCCGAAGCACAAGTCGACCGGTTTATGTTCAAGCTCGTCGTCACCTATCCTAAAATGCAAGAAGAGCTTGAGATCATCACCAAATCTTTTTCACCTCAAGTGGTTTACACCGTACTTGATAAAGAGGTAATCGCCACAAGTCAAAAACTTGTATCCGAAATTTATATTGATAGCAAAGTCACCGATTATATTTTGCACATTGTGTTTGCTACACGTAATCCTAAAGATTATAAGCTGAGTGAGATTGCGCCTTTTATCGAATATGGGGCATCGCCACGAGCAACGCTTGCACTTACTGCAGCATCCAAGGCTCACGCATTTTTAAGAAAGCGACATTTTGTTATGCCGGATGATGTTAAGGCAGTTGCGTATGACATTCTCCGTCACCGTATTCTTCTTACCTATGAAGCGGAGGCTGAAAATGTTTCAACGGATCTTATTATTCAAAAAATTTTGCACACTATTCCAGCGCCATAATAGAATCTTTTTAAGTTTTATAATCTCCTGTCTTGACAGTTCGGCTACGGAGAAAGTATCTTCGTAGTCTATGAAGGGATTTTAAGCCATGAAACAGGACCTGTGGTTAGCCAACTGCGCACTCCTGGCAATTTTTGTAGCCTCAATACTCGGTTATCAACTCGTACGCCAAGATGTTCCATCATTATCTACGCATCAAGTCCCTCAACCAACCGAACTCGAAAAAAAAAAAGAAACCGCTGAGACACAAGCTCTGTGGAATGAAATCTATCAAGACTATATTTTTGGCA
>JAHFBS010000011.1 GCA_023249895.1 bacterium
ATTCAAGACTATCGGTTTTGCATTCGTGTGGACTTTTCAAAAAGCCTCTTCAGGATTTTTTGCAGCCGCACAATACATCAGCAATTCTATCAACACAGGATTTAAGGTAATTGTTTTGACAGTCCAGAGAACGTTTTCTTATATCACATACACTTTTAGTTCACTTGCAGCAGCCATCGCACGCAGTTTTACTTTCGTTGGTTCATCGTTTATCGCTGGGTGCATGTTTGTAGGATCATCACTCTGGAGTACTTTCACCGCTACTGGTAACTTCATTGGCCGTGCTGCAAGTACCGTCAAATATGGCTTTGTTGCTACGGGAGCTGCTACCATCATCGCATCCAAAGCAGTCGGCAACGCAGCGGTACGTACCATAAATTATTGCGTACTGACTCTTGTCAAAATCATGAAGAACGTTGGCTTGGCATTCGTATGGGCCTTTCAAAAAGCCTCTTCAGGATTTTTTGCAGCCGCACAATACACCAGCAACGTCATCACGACCGGTTTTAAAGCAACTGTACTCGTAATTCAAAAATCACTTTCTTTTATCAAGTACGCCTTTATTTCGCTTACCACCGCCATCGCACATGGCTTTACTTTCGTTTACACATCACTTAGCAGTGGCTGCGTATTTCTCGGAGCCGTTACATGGCGTGCGATTGCTACGTCAGGAACATATTGCTTGCGCACGCTTATACGCATAAGTGAAGCGCTCAAAACAGTCGTAATAACTATCATTCAGGCATTGAGCAACTTTGTCATCGCATTCTTCACTACACTTGGACAAGTCCTTACTGCTATTGGTAAAGCACTGGTCTCACCCGCTGCTGTCTATGCATTACTTACGGCAACACTCATCGGTACCGGTTGGTATGGTTACCGAGCGGGCTGGTTTTTATTCGACTTTGTCCCCTACAAGCTTGCACCTCAAACAGTAATTGATGTTCACGAGCAGAAAAAGCTCAAAGAATTTTCGCAGCAACTTGAAATGCGTCTGACAACTACCGAACAAAAATTAGTCGCTCTTCAACAATCGCTTGCTGATCAACAGAAAAATTTTAAGCAAACAGCTCAACATGAAGAGCTGCAGTTGCAAGCTGTTAAACAATCAACAGCACTGGCTACACAAGAATTACAAGATGTTAAAAGCTCGCTGCACCAAACAACAAAACAGCTTGGTTCAAAGATCGAAGAACACAACAAAAAGTTTTCTCAGCAGATAACAACGCACAAAGCAGAAGTTGACACTCGTCTGGCCTCTCACGAACAAAAAGTTGCCCAAACACTTGCAACCCAAGAGCAAAATCTTACCGCGCACATAGATCAACGAACACAATCACTTACCAAGCAACTTGATGCACATAAAAAAGACGCTGCAGCAAGCCACCAAGAAACCGAACAAAAAATAAATTCTGTTAACGAAAAACTTAATGCCGTTGATACTAAAGCTTCTAAGGCAGTAACCGATACGCAAGGGCTTGACAAGAAAATTGATCACGTACAACAATTACATGAAGCGAAAATAGCCGTTAATAAAACGATACGCAAGGAAGTTGAAAGCCAAGTTGGTGCGTTACGCGAAGAAATTAAAACTCGACAAAAAGAGAAGAAACGCAAAGCGGCACTAAGTAAAATCATCGACCAACTTGTCAGCGATGATGAATAAAAATTGTGGTGAATTATGCATATTAAGAATTGGTTATCGCGCGCATCATGGTGCTATCTGATAGCGCTCACACTTCTACTCCCATTGTATGCAGAAGATGGCGCGGCAGAAAACAACGAGTTCAATTCTGATTTACTTAAAGAACGTATTGCGCAAGAAATTGCTACTCAAATTAAACCCAAAGAACAAAAGCCGCAGCATCACCGCGGCTCGACTCATTACCTCAATCGTGGATTTGTAAAAACCGACGGCGCAATTTATCTGCTGCCACATTGGCCGTATTACACACAATTTTTTGAAGATAATGACCTTCTCCAATTTATCTTCACGTTTGACACCGCCTCACATGCCTATGCAGGACACGGCGGATCTGAACAATTGTCTCAATTAATTTTTGGTGAACCAACTATTCACGTTCAAAACATATTACTTGCCAGCAAGCTTGCGCACATGGGCAAAATCATTGCGCACCCTCCTCTTGGAAACCCAAGCGGAGACACCGCTTCAACTATTGCAAACCACTATTTAAGTGTTCTTGCTGATCAAAAAATTAATCTGCATGCCTCGCTTGATGAATACAATTTTGTTTTTGACTACGCACGTCACTTCATGAATGGTGATATTACGCTTGGAATTCATCTTCCTATCAAAATTCGTCATCAACGCCTCAAACTGACTAATGATATTTCACCTGAAAATTACATAAAATTAAAAAATATCGAACGCGGCTACAGCGCCGACGGCCAAACATTTATACCAGGACTTGCTCAAGCAACAGAGTTTCAGTTCTACAAACAATTTGATGGGCTTGAAGACTTTGTCGAAGAAATTGTTCATCGTAAAGAAATGTCATTTAATCATAACGAAACGGTTCTTGGGATTAGCGACGTTGTTGCCTATCTCAACTTCGATATACCTTCACGATATTTTGACCGCTTTGTCACCGGCCTAAGTCTTCTTGTTCCTACCGCGAGCGGACGAGATGTTGGCAAATTATGGTATGACGATTTGGGAAATGGAGGATTTGTCGAACTCGCTGGGTTTGTGTCATTTTTGTGGCAACGCAGCAAATGGCTCAATCCTTATATGCACCTTAAGGGAACTTACAGTTTTGCGGGCAACGTTAATCGACGTGTTACCATGGATAACACGTACGACGGTAAAGCTACCTTCAATAATACGGTCAGAGTTTTGCCCGGCCAACCGGCTCACGGCCTTATCATTTTTGGCGAAACATTTAACTTTCTTGCAAAATCATTTCGCGAAGATGACGCAACGGCGCGCTGTTTCTCTGATGGAACACGTAAGGTTAAAATTCAACCAGGCCCCGAGTTTTTCTGTAGATTGGGCAACACCTTTGACGCGCTTTTTACCTCACACGGCTTTTTAGACATTTTTTACGATTTACGGGTACATGGAAAAGATTATGTCGTCAGACGACAACTTGATAGCCTCTATCAGCCAACACTGCTCAGCCACAACACGTCCTCGATTGCTAATACACTTGGTTTTACTTACTGTTATCAGTTTGATGCACAGATCAGATCTCGACTTGGCCTTGACTACACTTTTGCCGGCCGCAACACGCCAAAAACATTTGAGGTTCTTGCGTCACTTAATATTGAGTTTTAGGCGCTTACCAATATTCTAAATATCTATCAGGCAGGTTATTAGAGTCCGTTCGTGTTGACCTTGCTATACAAATTTGCTTTGCAAATTCACTCAGGGCGAACGGAATAAAAACCGACTGATCCGAGTGCCAAGCTGAAAGCGAGGTGTATCGAGGAGAGCATGAACACCCTAAAGTAAAGCCTGGCGGTTCGCTCAACTTGGTTAGCGGAACTTTCGAGTAAATGAACAGTTAAAAATGATGCAGGGGCGCGAATGCGCCCCTGTTCGAATTACTTCTTTTCAAGAACTTGTTGGCAACGGCCACAAAGATTATCCGGATGCTCAGTCACATCAAAGTGCCAGCAACGCGGACATTTCGCGCCATGAGCATGTTCAACACTCACTTTGGCCCATGCAACAAGTGATGGCGCAAGATCTGCTTGCTCTGAAGCAACTACAACTTGCGAAACCACCAACCAATCTGCCAAGAATCTAAGTTTATCTTCCTGTTTGGTCTCAAGGCCACGCATCAACGCAGCAAAAAGCTCATGTTCCGGGCTTGCAGGATCAACCCACAACGTTACTTTTGCTTCATAAGGATGCTTAATAATACCTTGCTCACGCTGACCTTCAATTGCTTTAAGCGCAGCCGTACGCAAGGATTCAAGCATCAACCAGGTTCCCTCACGCACTACACCGACAGAAGCATGTTGCTGGGGAAGACGACCGGCTGTTGCAAACTGTTGCCATCCTTCATGAATATCAGGGAAACGTTGGAGGTGAATGGATTCTTGTTTATCTTTTTGATAAAAGTCAGAAACTTCTTCAGCCAGAAATGACAAAATTGGTGCAAGCCAACGCGTCATCACATCAAGAATATGGTACAACGCGGTTTGCGCTGAACGACGTGCGACACTGTCTTGTTGTTCGACATATAAACGATCTTTAAGAATATCAAAATAAACGGCACTCAAATCATTGGTGCAATATTCATTAATCGTGTGAACAACACTTGCAAAACGGTACGTATCATATGCTTCGCGAATTTTAATATTTAACTCATATAAACGCGCCAACGCATATTGATCAAGCATCAACAATGATTCGTAATCAACCGCATCTTTGGTGATATCAAAATCATATAAGTTAGCAATCATGTAGCGGCAGGTATTACGAATTTTGCGATACATTTCGGCAACAGTACCCAGTAATTTTTCTGAAACAACCAAGTCATTTTCAAAGTCAACGCTTGCTGCCCAGAGACGCAAAACATCGCGACTGAATTTAGTTGTCACATCATTAACCGCAATCACATTGCCCAACGATTTTGACATCTTACGTTTTTGTTCATCAACAATAAAACCGTGCGTTAAGATTGCCTTGGTTGGCGTGTGATCAAAGAGCACCATGCCGCACAACAACGAGCTTTGGAACCATCCACGGTGTTGATCTGATCCTTCAAAATACACATCGGCCGGCACGCCAAGATTTTCTTTATCTTGGGCAAGCACCGCATAGCTACTTACGCCTGAGTCAAACCAGACATCAAGAATATCGCGCTCAAGTGTAAAATGCGTAAGGTCTTTGTTATTACATGTTGCACAATGATATGACGCAGGAATAATTTTTTCAGTCACCAATAATTCGGGCGTCATGCGATCCCAAAATTCAATACCCTCTTCTGCCACGCGTGCAGCAACAGCACGGACTACATTGGCATCAAGATGTGCCGCTCCACATTTTTTGCAGCTTATCGCAGGAATTGGAACACCCCATTGGCGCTGACGTGACATACACCACTCGGTACGATTTGCGATAAAGGAATGTAAGCGAGCCTGGCCCCGTTCTGGAACAAATTTTATTGATTCAATTTCTTTGAGCGCTCGAGGCAAAAGATCATTTTGCGCAAGATCACAAAACCATTGGTTGGTTGCACGGAACATTAACCCCTGACGGCAGCGCCAGCAATGTGGATAAGAGTGGGTGATTGAACCTTTGTGCAACAACGTACCGCGCTCTTTGAGCAGTGTAATAACGGCACCCTGCGCATCAGCAATACTCATACCTTCAAAAGATGCAGGCTTAATTCCTTGCAAATATTTACCATCATCGGAAAGTGGTGAAAAAATTTCAAGACCGTGTTTGACGCCAAGCAAATAGTCTTCGGGACCGCAGCCAGGTGCCGAATGCAAACAGGCAGTACCTTCGGCCAACTGCACCGTTTCATCAAGGAGTACCGGCACCGTAAAATCATCAATTAAAGGATGCTGTACACTGCGCTGTTGAAATACAATTGCATCAGCATGTGCAAGCTCTTTTTTAACAATTCCAAGATCAGCACATACGGCATCGGCACGTTCCGAGGCAACAATAAAAGCGTCACTTGAATCAGCGCCTTCAAGCACGCTATACACGGCAGTTGGATTTAATACTACTGCGCGGTTAAGCGGCAAGGTCCACGGCGTTGTTGTCCAGACGGCAAAAGAAATTTTAAGTGTTGGATTTTTTTCAAACAAAAGCGGAAAAATAACACGGGCAATTTTGTCAGGAAGTTGGAACAACACATAAAGTGAAGGATCCTTGCGATCTTTATATTCGATTTCTGCCGTTGCAAGTACGGTACGACACGATGCGCACCAGGGAACTGTTTTGAGTTTGCGTTCGATGTATCCTTTTTCAACAAACGTCGCAAATGCTTCTAAAATATGTGATTCGTAGTGGGGATCCATGGTGACATACGCATGATCATAGTCAGCCAATTTACCCAGCTCTTTGAGCTCTTCTCGCTGAACATTTATCCATTGCTGAGCATATTCACGGCAATATTTTTTGAATGTTACGCGATCAACGCTGGAGCGGTCTTTTTCAAGACCACGTTCAGTCGTAACTTTAAGTTCAATAGGCAGTCCATGGCAGTCCCAGCCAGGAATAAGAGGCGCATGATAACCGGCCATACGCTTCGATTTACATACAAGGTCATTCAAAATGTAGCTCAGGGCGTGTCCCATATGTAAATGGCCGTTGGCAAACGGAGGCCCATCATGCAAAATAAATTTCTTAGCACCCTTATTGTGATGTGTTACTTTTTCATAAAATCCTGGCTCTGCCCAGCGCTTAAGAAGCTCAGGCTCTTTTTGCTGTGCGTTGGCTCGAATCGAAAATTCGGTGCGAGGAAGATTGAGGGTGTTTTGAAACGGATTTTTTTGAGCTGTTGATTCATTAGACACGGCGTATTTCCTTATTCATCAATCATTTCAAGTCGTCGTTGATAAATGCCACCCTTAAACTCGGCCTTAAGCCACACATCAATAATCGACAAGGCCAGGTCGGGAGTCACAAAATCTGCCGGAAGTACAAGGACGTTGGCATTATCATCCTCTTTGGCTAAACGAGCAACATCGACAGTCCAGCACAATGCCGCATAAATTCCTCTGAACCGGTTGGCAGCTACGCTTGCCCCAACGCCAGATCCACATAAAATAATGCCGCATTCAGCGTTGCCGCTTAAAATATCCTCGCATACCCGTCGAGAAAAAATAGGATAATCGGTACGATGTTCTGAATACGTACCAACATCCAACCACTCATGTTCTTCACCGTGCTCAATAATATTAGTCTTGAGCGCAAAGCCGCGGTGATCAGCCCCAATAGAAATCTTCATCTTTGAGCACTTTTGTTTTATCTTCTAACTGTTCCTTTGTCCATTCCATCTCACAATATTCAGCTGAAGAGCTTACCACAAGCTTAAGCGATCGTACATCGCGCTGCGATATACGGCGAGCAAGCTCAGGATCGATAGGAATTCTAATAAGATATGCCCCCTTAAACAGGTTAAAAGTTGGGCCAAAAAACAACTGGGTTTCAGGCTCAAGTTCAATCTCCTTAACGCCCTCTTTTTTAGGCGCTGGAGGCATCTTTTTGCCATCAACTTCTGCATATACCGACCAGGATGCTGTTGAATCGCCCAACGAGGTAAACGTCTTATCGCGTACATCGGCAAGCAGATAGAAGGTTATCCAGTGCTGGTTTTCTTCCAATTGACGCTTGAGCATCTCTTCGCGCGCATCAGCATTCAAACCACGTTTGGCGCCAAAGACATCAACATATGCCTTACGCCATTCGTCAGCGCACCAGAGTGCTGTGCAGACCGCTCGGGTTTTGAATTCGTTGTACAGCGTCACTTCTCGTCGATAGCGCTGAGCTACTGCACTTTGGTCAGGCAGCCTGCCCCCCTGCGGGAACTCAGACTTAACAAGATCATAATATTTGACACACGAGGTTGTCAGACTCAGAACGCTCAACAAAGCACCTAACGACAAAATATATGATCTCATACGCGTCTCTTTCGGTGATAGTGGTTATGGCCTATGCCTGGGTACCTTAATGTATCAGTATATAGCAGAGAAGCATAAAAAAAGACAAGGATAACGCATGCGGCAGCTATTGCACTGGACATGCTCATTTAAGCAATGATAAGCTGGCCGGCATGCAAGCACAAAAATTCAAAGAAAAAATCATTATAAGTCCTACACTTTTTACCCACAATCAACTCTTGGCCGACTATTTTGAGGTATTTCCCGTCACAACCATGAGCAAGGTCGATGGCGTGCTTGAAAAGCATGCCGATATTGGTGCAATTGTGCTTGATCAATCTCAGCATCATGAATGGCTGAGCGTTACTCATCGCCTCAAAAGAAATGCCTCAACTTTCCATGGCGTCATTATTATTCTTGTCACCGAAGTTACCCTTGAGGGGGTTGCACTGGCACTTGAAGCAGGTGCCGATGATTATATGTGCACCCCAGCAACGCCTCAAGAACTTGTTGCCCATATTCTCATGAATATACGGCGTTCGCAACGCGACCAAAGCATCAATCCACTCACCAAACTTCCCGGCAATGGCATCATCATGCACACGCTACAAGAACGCCTCTTGCAATCATGGGCGCTCCTTTGGATTGATCTTGATAATTTTAAAGCCTACAACGATTATTATGGATTTTCACGCGGAGATGCACTTCTCCAAAAAACAGCCCACATCATTGTTACAACAGTAAAAAAATGTGGCAACGAAACAGACTTTGTGGGGCATGTGGGCGGGGATGATTTTATGGTCATAAGTACTCCGCCGCATGCACCAACACTTGCTCAAGACATGTGTTCAACATTTGATGCTCACGTCGTCAATTTTTACGACACAAAAGATTTTATGCACAAAGCCCTTACGCTTCCCAATCGCCAAGGCATACTTCAGACGTTTCCGCTCATCACACTTTCAATTGCGATAGTTTCGAATGAAAAACGCTCAATCAACTCGATTGCTCACCTATCTCAGATTGCGGCTGAACTAAAATGCTATGCTAAGACATCGCGTCATCGTCCCACGGGAAGTTGGTATGTTAAAGATAGGAGGCGTACATAAATCATGATGAATGCATTAGCTCCCCTTATTGCGTGGCGTTATCTCTGGCACAAAAATAAAGATTCAAGCATTGCCGCCATGATCAAGATCTGTTTTATAGGAATTTTAATTGGCACGTGCGCACTCATGCTGACGCTTATTATCACCAATGGATTTGAAAAAGTTATTCATGAAAAAATGCGCGGTATCAACGCCCAAGTTGTTATCACGTGCCCCGGAAGCAAGCTTGATGCCGATGGCATTAGCGCAGCAATCACCACACAATTTAGTAATTATGTACGCGGCGTCAGCAGCATTAGTTATAAATATGTCATTCTAGATCATGACAACACTCAAACAGTACTTTTTTTAAAGGGAATTAATCCGCTAACCGAAAGTTCTGTTACCAATCTTGCTGATAAAATTACGGCTCCTCAGCGCACCACACTCGCAACGCTGCTCAAACCGGACAGTATCATTATTGGCTACAAAATGGCCCGCGAGCATCATCTTAAAGTTGGACAAACAATTACGGTGATGATTCCTGAACCGCGCAGCAAAAAAAAGTTGGCGCTTGAAGGCAAAAAGGTCACGGTCGCAGGAATTTTTAATATTGGGCTTGAAGAATACGATAACAATCTGGCTTTTATTTCGCTTGATACGCTTAATAAATTTTTTGATGAACGCGGTGTTGATACGATAACGCTTGCACTCAAAGCAGACTCAGATACGTATGAACATGACGTCATTGATAAATTGAGCAAACGTTTTGGGCACTTGCGCGTACAATCATGGAAAGAACAATATCCAGCCCTTGTCTCATCGCTCAAGCTTGAAAAATATGTAATGTTTTTGGTGCTTGCGCTCATCACGCTTGTTGCCTGTATGAATATGATGTCGTTACTGTTTATGCAGATTCAAAGCAAACGCCGTGATATTGCAATCTTCCAGGCAATGGGACTTCCTGCGCGCGTCATACGACGTATTTTCCTTTACATGGGACTTATCATTACCACCAGTGCTTCACTGTGTGGTATGGGGCTTGCAGCATGGGGAGGATATCTTATTCAGCGGTATCCCATCAAACTTCCCGATGTTTATTATATTTCGTATCTTCCCGCACGCATGGATGCTGAAATTTTTATTATTGTCTTTATTGCAACATTGATACTTGGATTTTTGGCAACAGCGCTTCCATTGCGGCAATCATCACGTATCGCAATCGCACATGTTTTACGGCAAGAATAGAAGAAGGGCTGCATTACACAGCCCCTCTTCTATTCTTCTCACTATTCTCTAATTTATTTTTTAAACCGTCTTTTTCGATGGATCAGTTTTTTCTTTTGACGATTCAGATTTCTTCTCTGAAGATTTTTTTTCTGGTTTGGCATCTCTAATTTTTAAAAAATATAATGATGAAGCAAGCCCAGCTGATGGAATAGCAAAGGTTGCAAACAGGCTATCCGGAAGTAATTCAAGGCTTCTTAGAAAGCAACTTAGAGCAAGAAACGCTACTAAGCCCGCAAAAATTTTCTTCGGATTATCATTAATAAAATCACAATCGTGATATAAATATTTTCCTAAACAGATCACTGCTGCAAGAGCACAGAATGCTAGAGAAATTTTTTTACTCGAGCAAACACCCTCACATAAAAAATGTTCATACAAACTACATCCTAAGAGATATACAGCAAAGGGAATGAGCGCATGCCAATGAGTCTTGAGCTTCGCACGAAAGGCTGGCAATTCATAAGCAGCTACGCCTATTCCTGCTGGCAATAGAGCAACGCCTGATGAGGTAATCCATGATGGTGCAAAATAACTTAGGGCCATTGCAATACTTCCCAATGGCAAGGTGATTCTTTTATCACCGTCACATACTAATTTTTCTAACTCTTCAACTTTTTTTGAAACTATCGCATAAAACTCTTTGCTTTTTTGACAGGCAGGCGCCAAAGAAGTTTTGCTTTTTGCCAACATATCCGTACAGCTACAACGACCAACTGATTTCTTTTTTGATGGGGATGGCAGCAAGGGTTGCATAGGTTGTACATTCGCAGGCTGCGATTGCAGCGGCTGAATTACTGCGGGAGCTTGTTGTTGCGCTGGGGCAGAAGCAGCTCCTTGAGCAGACACTTGTTGAGCCTGACCAAGAACATTTTGATTCTGATTGTTATTTTGCGGCGCTACTGGTGCAGATTGAACCTGTTGCGGTTGTACTGCTGGAACGGCTGGAACTGGTTGTTGCATTGCGCCTACGCTTTGCGCCACACAACTTGCAGCAATCAAAGCACAGCATAATTTCTTCATTAAAGTCATATCATAACCCCCACTCAAAAATTATTATTTAGATTAAGCAGCAGCTTTCTGATTAACCGGCTTTTGCTCGGTCTTTTCAGTTTCAGTTTTCTGCTCAGCCGCTTTTGCTTCTTTTTCCATATCAGCAAAAAGCTTTTCTAATTCAGCAATTTGCTTCTTGAACTCTTCATCTGAAAATTCATCATTCTTTTCAGTTGCATTCTTTGTTTCGGTTGCTTGTGGTTGTTCAGCGGCAGGTTTTGCCGGTGTGACAGATTGAACGTTAGTTACAACTGGAGCTACGCTTTGAGGTTGTGCTTTGACAGCCTCAACCGTTTGAGCGACAGGAGCAGGTTGCTGCGCTTGTTGTACCGGTGTGATACCAGCATCAAGCATGCTCACCGTAATAATTGAACCAACACACAAAGCGGGAATAATTAACTTCTTCATAAATAACCCCCATATAGGTTGTACGTTTTTTAACATATTTTAGCTTCATTATTTTAATAATAGAAAATATTAATCTTTTGTCAAAGAACTAAGCATTGACCTAGTTTTCACAATAATTGGCACTTAGATACTCGAATTTATGCAAAAAACGCCAATTATTGATTTAAATCGCGTACTTGTTGAAACTATTTTGTTAAAATTATTAAAAAAAACGTTAAAAAGGAGCCCAATGTTACATCTTATAACCCCCGAAACTGTCAAAAATCAGCGTGTTTTTGTTCGCGCTGATCTGAACGTACCTACCAAAAATGGCGCCATTCTTGATGATTTTCGCCTTAAATCACTTCTTCCAACACTGATGATTCTTATCAAAGCCAATGCTGCCACCATTCTTGCTACCCATTGGGGCAATCCAACACCAGAATCGCCTGACCCTGCGCTTTCAACACAGCATCTTGTTGCATGGTTTGAGCAGCATCAGATTCCAGTCACCTTTGCAGCAACGCTTGATCAGGCAGCCCAACTTCAGGCGCCAGGTCACATTATTTTGTTGGAAAATTTACGGTTTTTTGCTGGTGAGAAAAAACAAGATGCAACCTTTGCACATCAGCTTGCAGCGCTTGCCGATTATTATGTAACCGATGCCTTTGGCGTTCTTCATAGATCTGATACCTCGGTATCATTGCTCCCTCTTCAATTCGCCCTGGATCATCGGCTCATAGGCCTTTTGATTGCTCGAGAGATTGGGCAGTTAGACAAACTTACGTCACATCCAACACAACCCTTTATGCTCGTACTTGGCGGCGCCAAGCTTGATGACAAAGTTCCGCTCATTACCACATTTCTTGAAAAGCCGGCAGCCCAACGCATTACCTCATGCATGGTGGGCGGCTTAACGGCACTCGCCTTTATCAAGGCCAGTGGTCACAATACCGGCTCAGTGCATCTTGAAGCAGCAACAGTTACCCATGCCGCAACCATTATGGAACGTGCGCTTCATAAAGCGGTCAGAATTGATATCCCCAGCGACGTTATGATTATAGAAGGGGAGCTTGGAGCAACCCCAACGATCTGTGCGTCTGATGCCATTCCTGCAACAGCAACCGTTGTTGATATAGGACCCGCAACCATTCGCCAGTATCTTTATAACCTAACGAGCGCCAAAACTGTTTTTGCCAATGGAACCATGGGCATATTTGAATATCCTGCCTACCAACAAGGCACCCGAGCCATCCTTCAGGCTATAGGCGCAATCAAAGGATATAGCGTGCTGGGAGGTGGTGATACGGCTGCTGCAGCTGATTCCTGTGGTCTTGCAGCATCATTTGGGTTTGTCTCATCAGGCGGCGGCGCAACCCTTGCTTACCTGGGATCTTCTCATCCCTTTGAACAGCTACCGGGACTTAAAGCGCTTATTTTTAGCTAGAAATGGCTTTTTTATTGAATTTAAAGCAAGAGAGTTGCAGAGGAAGCAGTCTACGGGTATAATGATTTCCACGTATTTTGATAAGAACATAGAGAAATTGTAGGTCAATGAAAAAAGTCGCTTTTTATTCTTTAGCTATAAAACGTCATCTCATGACATCAAATTTTTCCAACGTTCTATTTGTTAAGAAATTTTAATGTAGATGCAGGTAAGCGATATGTAATGAACCCCCAATTTTTTTGTTCGCAGTAAGTAGTATTTTTTTTAGAAAGAATAATTCATGAAAATTTATGTCGGCAATCTCGCCAACAGTATCACCGATCAAGAGCTTAGCGAT
>JAHFBS010000114.1 GCA_023249895.1 bacterium
TTGTTTCCAGTAAGTTTTTATGCGATTGGGGGTGTTTGATGGAATCGAGTTTTCTTTGGAAATTTTTATGTTTTTGTTTGATATCTCAGAGCAATAACTTAAACGCTATGAAACAGGAGCCAAGCGATTATTTTGAAGAAGCTGCGGTTTGTCCTGCCACTGACGATTATTTTGTAGCGCAACCGGCTGCAAAGGGCAAAGCAGAGACTTGGGGGAAATATTTTTTTGAAGCACTTGAGCGGGGTCCTATTGAATTGGTCAAAAAGCTTTTGGATTTTCATACTGGTTTTGCGCCCGCATATAAGTTGCCGCCCATTGAAGAATTATACGATCTTTATGGAAGAACAGCTTTGATTGTTGCAGTGATGTCGGGAAGTATTGCAAAAGTAAAATTGGTTCTTGATAGCGTGAATGTTTTTGCGCTCAAAGATTACATTAATAAACCTGATCAAGGTTATTGGAGTGCTGTTGTATATGCCGATCATTTAAAATTTCTTGAGATACTTGCTGAATTAAAATCACGAGAAGAGCTTTCAAGTGCTAGCATAACTTTGCGTATTAAAAACAGATTGTTGTCAGTACTTAATGCGCCTGTGACTGCGCAAAAGCAACTATCACCTAAAGTTGTGCATGAGCTTGAGACGATTCCTGAAGCAGAAAAAGAGAGTGAAGAGTCGGATGAAGCATGAAAAAAGCCCCGCTTTTTACACGGGGCTTAGATTCTCAATATTCTTTAAATTTACATCATTGCAAGCAAGAGCGATAACATCGACATCAGCTTGATCAAAATGTTAAGTGATGGGCCTGAGGTGTCTTTGAATGGATCGCCAACGGTGTCGCCAACGACGGCTGCACGGTGAGCATCAGATCCCTTACCACCAAGATTTCCCGCTTCAATGTATTTTTTGGCATTGTCCCATGCGCCACCGGCATTAGCCATGGTGAGTGCAAGTACGACACCGGTCAATGTTGCACCGGCCAAAAAGCCACCAAGTGCCATATTACCTTGTGCGCCAAATGCGATCTTAATAATGATAGGTGATGCAATGGTGATAAAACCAGGAAGAAGCATTTCAATAAGTGCAGCGCGTGTGCTGATACCTATGCAGCGTGCATAATCTGCTTCAGCGGTGCCTTCAAGAAGACCTTTGATTTCGCTAAATTGACGGCGAACTTCAAGCACCATTTTCCATGCAGCACGGCTTACTGAGCGCATGGTGAGTGCAGAAATAAGAAATGGAAGTGTTCCACCAATGAAAAATCCTGCAATGACAACGGCATTGAAAAGATCAAGATGCGGAATGTGTGCTTCTTGGCAGTAGGTTGCAAAAACAGCGAGTGCTGCAAGAACTGCAGAACCAATAGCAAAACCTTTGCCAAGTGCTGCCGTCATATTGCCAAGGGCATCTAACTTATCGGTAATTTTACGAACGTCAGGGCCATAGCCGGACATTTCTGAAATACCTCCGGCATTGTCAGCAATAGGTCCATACCCATCAATGGTCATGGTGATGGCAACCGTGGCGAGCATTGAAACTGCGGCAAGCGAAATGCCAAAAAGTCCACCAAAGTAGGTGTGTGAAACGAAAACAATAATGGCAATTGCGCAAACAGGGAAAACAACTGATTCAAATCCAATGGAAAGACCATAAATCAAGTTGGTTCCGGCGCCAGTTTTTGAAGTTTCGGCAAGTTTGCGGATTGGGCTGCCTGAGGTGTAGTAATCAGTTGCAAGGCCAATGATGATTCCTGCAAAGGCACCAAGTGCAATTGATCCAAAAAGATTCATGTCGATATTAAAAGCATACAAGTAGGCAAATGCCCCAAGAATGAAAAGTACAATGGCAGAGTAGGTTGTTTTTTGCAGGAAGGTTTCAACCTTAGTTGCAAATTTAAAGAAGAAAAGCAGTGATACTAATGAGGCTACAAGGCCGATAGCGCAAAGCACAATAGGAAGCGTAATATACACTAAGTTATTGGCATATTGCGAAACAGCAAGGGCAAGCGCACTGACAACAGATACAACATAGGATTCAAAAATATCTGCTCCCATGCCCGCAGTGTCGCCTACGCAGTCACCAACGTTATCAGCGATAACAGCAGGGTTGCGAGGATCGTCTTCTAGAATGCCCATTTCAACTTTACCAACAAGATCGGCGCCAACGTCGGCCGCCTTGGTATAAATACCGCCACCAACGCGTGCAAAAAGAGCAATAGAGCTTGCGCCAACGCCGTAGCAGGTGAAAATTTTTATCATATCGTAAGCGGTACCGTAGAAAAGGTAGAAGATGATACCCAGGCCAATAAGCCCAAGACTTGCGACAACAAATCCCATGATCGAGCCACCCATCAGCGCGGTGATAAATGCTGCTCGTTCGCCTTCGTTTTTGGCTGCAACGGTTGTTGCTTCGTTGGCACGGGTAGCAGCGCGCATACCGATAACGCCTGCAAGCATCGAAGAAAGAGCACCCGCAACATAAGCAAGTCCTGCTGCGCGACTAAAAATATGTCCGAGGATAAGAAATGCGACAAAGATAACAATGGCAAGAATCGTGTATTCTTGACGCAAAAAGGTCATTGCGCCCTGACGAATGAGCAGTGCAATGCGTGCAGATTTTTCATCTGAATTTGTTCGTTGATTGAGAAGTCGCTGCATAATGAGCGTAAAGATAATGCCTATGCCAGCAACTCCCATACATAAAGTAATAAAAGCTATCATCATAATGACCCTTCTTTTAAGCAGGATTGTAAGGGAAAAACACCACCACATGAGTCTATTGGCAAGAAATATTTTGTAAAGTCGCAATTGCCGGAATTGGCTGTGTATCGATACTTTGATGCGCGAAATATTAAAAGTGTTGATTGTGCCTGCAATGCTTGCTTACATCTAATCGTATCATTGCAGAGAGGTAAGCATAAGGATGTTTTATGAAAACAACTAAATCATTGGCATGGGAGGCGCTGTCTATTGCTGACATAGAAAGCCATCTTGGTGTTGATAGCCACAAGGGGCTTTCGCCATCAGAAGCGGCGCGTCGCTTAAAAAAATATGGCGCAAATCAATTGCCTGTACGAAGAAAGGTTACAGGCATACAAATTTTTTTGAATCAATTCGCCAGCCTTATGGTTTGGGTATTAATCGTCGCGTTGATAATCTCAGGATTTTTGGGCAATTGGGTTGATGCGGCAACGGTGGGCGTTATTGTTCTACTTAATACTATTGTCGGCTTTATTCAGGAATATAGCGCGGAGCGTTCACTTGCAGCATTGCGCAAGTTAACGCAACCATCATCACGTGTTATGCGCCAGGGCGTTGTTCAGGTAATTCCTTCGGCGCAGCTGGTGTCCGGTGATTATGTAATATTGGAAGAAGGTGATGTTGTTCCTGCGGATGGAAGAATTGTGCAAGCGCATCAGCTTGCCATTCAAGAGGCTGCCCTTACTGGTGAGTCGGTGGCAGTAAGTAAGACGAGTGAGGCATTGCCACAACCGGTTGCCGAGTTGGGTGATAAAAAGAATATGGCGTTCATGGGCACGACTGTTGTGCGTGGGCGTGGGCATATGATTGTAACAGCAATAGGTCTTGCTACCGAATTGGGGATCATTGCTCAT
>JAHFBS010000115.1 GCA_023249895.1 bacterium
TTCTTGGTAGCGTTTCCTTCCCGCTCATTTTCTTTAAAACTTAATTTCGCAATAGTTACACCAAGGGGCTCTCTGTTGGGCCCCCCTTTTTTTGTGCCACTAATGGAGCAAAACTTGCATAGCGCAGGGTTTTTGTTACGCTACCAGATGTTTTTTGGTATTCGAACGTGGGGAAGATTATGAAAATCAGAGACGTTTACAAGATATTATTGATAGTACTCACCAGCATCAACCCCCTCATGCCCTTTACCCTCATGATAGACCCTGCCGGCCATGCGCAACAAACCGGCCGTAAGCTCTGGTCTGGTTTTGAACGCGCTGAGACACTCCGATGCGCTGAGGCGCTTAAAACAGCATTCGAAAACTTTTCACCTACGGTACGTGTCATCATCACCCGCGCACCAGGAGAAGAAATTGTCCCCCTACAAAACGCATCTTTTGCCAACCGGTTGGGCGTCGATTTTTTCTTACGCCTCCAATGCGTCAAAGACGATGGTGAAAAGCCTTCAATAACCATGTATTACCACGAACACGATCCACTGATTGATAAAGCACAACGAGCTGCACAACCTTACGCGTTTGTTCCTATTACTCATGCACATTTTCATAGCATCGGCAGATCAATCAACATCGCCCAATCACTCAGCAGCGCACTCAGCGCATCTGATTACCAAAAAAATTTCGTCTGTGGTGGAACGTATGGGCTTCCACTCAAACCCCTTATCGGCATCACCGCTCCTGCTCTTCTTATTGAAATTGGCCTTTGTGCCGATGATCAATGGCAACTTTTTATCGATCCTATCGTTCGGGAATTGTGTACCATCCTTAACCTGACGCAAGGAACTTTATGATGCTTAATGGCAGCGATGTAGCACCCTATCTTGGCTACCTGTGGCTTATTGTAGGACTGTGCTTGCTTATGCTTGAAGTTGGCACACCGGGTCTTTTTATATTTTTATCACTGGCATGCGGAACATTTTGTGCCGCAGTAAGCGCATTCTTGTACCATTCAATTATCACCCAATGTTGGATGGCAACAGGTGGAACGCTTGTAAGCTTTATCATGCTGAAATATTTTTTTGCAGGACGAAAGCAATCTACGCCAACCAATGTTAATGCGCTTATAGGACAAGAAGGAACGGTAACTGAAACTATTGAACCGCGTAAAACAGGGCGCGTTAAAGTACGCGGTGAGGAATGGCAGGCGCTATGCCACGAGCCACATGTTCTGCAAAAAGGAACTCTTGTAAAAGTTATCCGCATTGAAGGCAATAAACTCATTGTTCGCTAGGAATTATCATGTTGATCTATTTTCTTATATTTTTTGCGGTCTTAGTCATTTTTGCTGTAACCGCACTGCTCAAAGCTACATATCTGGTACGGCAAGCTGAAATCATTATTATTGAACGCCTTGGAAATTTTTATCGTATTCTTGATCCAGGAATTCACTTTGTAGTTCCGTTTATCGATCAGCCACGTGCAATTTTGTGGACATTTGTTAAAGAAGATTCCCGCGGAAAAGCAACTTACCGATATACCTCTTATGTTGACCGCATCGATTTGCGCGAAGCAATTTACGATTTTCCTCGCCAAAGTGTTATCACCCGTGACAACATTACCATTGATATTAGCGCACTACTTTATTATCAGATCACCGATCCCAAAGCTACCGTCTACGAGGTAGCAAATTTGCCGCAGGCCGTTGAAAAGCTCGTGCAGACTACTATGCGTAATATCATAGGCGCCATGGACCTTGATGAAACGCTCACCTCGCGAGATAAAATTAACGAAAAATTGCGCCACGTACTTGATGATGCTACCGACAAATGGGGCGTAAAGGTCAATCGTGTCGAACTTCAAGAAATTACTCCTCCTGGCGACATTCAAGCTGCCATGGAAAAACAAATGCGCGCAGAGCGCGATCGTCGCGCCATGATTCTTGAGGCCGAAGGTAAAAAAGGCGCTGCAATTTTGGAAGCCGAAGGTGAATATCAGGCACGCGTTACCCGCGCACGCGGTGAAGCTGAAGCGCGCCAATTATTTGCTGACGCAGAAGCTCAAGCAATTCAAATTGTGCAAAGGGCGGTACCTAGCCAAAATCCATTGCCATACCTGATAGCCGTCAATTACATCAAAGCGCTTCCCGAAATAACCAAGGATAAAAACGGCAAGCTTATTTTGGTTCCTTACGAAACAAGCGCTCTTGCAGGAGCTTTTGCATCAATGAAGGAGCTGTTTGCCCAAAAATCTGAATAATGATGGGCACACGGCATGATCATACGCAAACTCAAACTGTTTCTTGGGATAAGCGCATGTCTAGTATTTAGCCTCTGGTGGTTTGGCATTAATAATCCGTCGATGGAAGAAAATTTCTACTCAAAAGAAGAATATCATCAGGACTTAAGCCAAATTTATTTCGACATCGGCCGGCACGCTGAACAACGAGGCGATTTGGATACTGCGATACGCGCGTATCACATTGCGCTTGAACATATGCCGAATCTTGCTGAAGCAACAATTCATCTTGCCCGCTGCACGCACGCGCATCAATTCTTGGCGCTACGTTCACGCGAGCGATGAAAGCTAATCGCAAAATGGTGCGCATAATCACGTAAGGCTATCACCACCTGATCTGCAAAATTTTTGGGATTAAGTTTTTTGCCCTGTGGCATATGGCAAGAAAAAATAGTCTCTTCACGTTTGGCAAGCGACACAATTTCGGTATCGCAAACAAGATCTGCCACCGCACTCAATTGCCCCTTGCCACCATCAATAAGTACCACATCGGGCAATTCACTACGATTTTTATAACGGCGCGTCACAATTTCACGCAAACAGGCATAGTCATCATTATGATCGACCGTTTTCATAATAAAGTGACGGAAATTCTTTTTATCCGGTTGTCCATCAACAAAGCGCACACACGATCCGACAATATTGCGCCCTTGTTTATGAGAAACATCAAAGCAGTCAATGACGTGTGGCTCAGTTGATATTTTGAAAAGCGCTTTAAGCGCACGTGGCAACGAACTCTGTTTGAGCTGTTCTTGTTGCACATGCACCAGCCCCAACCGTATAAGCGCAGCACCATGGCCGGTGGTTGGATGCACAACCGTTGTTTCATACGTCTTGTGATGCCATTGCTGCATAAAATTCTTAATAACTTCGGGCGATATTGCTACATCAAAGTTAACAATAACCATTGAGGGCGGCGCATAGGTGCGATAGAAGCTCATAAAACATTCAGCCGCTTGATCTCACGCCCCGCCAAGAGGGAAATAAAAAGCATGACGTTTAGTGAGCACCCCATCTCGTTCACGAAAAACAAACAGTGCTTTGTCATCTGGCGCAACAATCCAAATATCCTGATAAGAAACCGATTCGTGATCAACTGCTGATGAACTTTTAAGCGCATCAAACACATTTTTGAATGCCAGGTAATAACCATGCAACTCACGCGATCTTTCAAATTCGCGTCGCGCATTATGCTCAGCTATATCATGTAACAGTGATTCAAGAAATTTTTTATGACCTTGCTGTAACGAACGTTTTGCAAGTTCAAGACGTTG
>JAHFBS010000116.1 GCA_023249895.1 bacterium
CAGCAGAAATTTTTTCGGTTGTGCACAATTCAACAAGACGATCAGTGCCCGATTTGCACGACAACGAAGTCATTACATAACGACCACCAAAGCTTTCAATAACCGCTGCTGACTCAAGCGAATCGATGGCAAACAGCACTTCACTAAAAATCGAACATCGGGTTGCCGCATCCCATACCCAGGCAAGTAAAGGACGACCTTGAATCGGAGCAATAATTTTGCGCGGAAAACGAACCGACTCAAGACGCGCCGGAATAACACAAACTATTTTTTTCTGTTTGTTCATGAGACGAAACCTTTGTCGTTATTATGCATATTTTCATTTATTAGGATTTAATGATACTATCACATGCATTGAATATTGTGATGCTTTTTTAAGGATTATCATGACCGCTGGATATGTACTGGTAAAAAAATCACGCCCTCTTCAGGGAGTCGTAGATGTTTATGGAGCAAAAAACGCTGTATTGGTCATTCTAACCTCACTCATTTTGACCGAGGGTGTATCAGTACTTGAAAATGTTCCCAACAACGCCGACGTTCGCTTGATGATGCAGTTACTCCAAGAACTTGGAGCTCAGGTCTCATTCGATGCTGAAAGTAAAAAATTAACGGTCGATACCTTTGGAATCTGCCGCTACGAAATTCGTCCCGATATCATGAATAAAATGCGCGCATCAATATTGGTCATGGGACCTTTGCTTGCGCGATTTGGCAAAGCACGCGTTGCCCTTCCTGGGGGCGATTTGATTGGTCAACGTCCTATTAATTATCACCTTAACGGGTTTAAGAAAATGGGCGTGACAACGAGCCGCAAAGATCCCTTTGTCGAAGCCGATCTTTCACGCATTCCACAAGGACCAACCTATACACGCGTTGTTCTTGAATACCCAAGCGTCGGCGCCACTGAAAATCTTATGATGTTTGCCTCTATTGGACAGGGACAGGTTGCTATCATTAATGCTGCGCTTGAACCAGAAATTTTTGATTTAATTGATGTACTTACCAAAATGGGGGCTCGTATCCAGATCCTGCCCGGCGCAACTATTCTTATTGAAGGAGTTGCGCGACTTAATCCAATAACTCACACTATTGTGCCCGATCGCCTTGAAGTTGGCGCTCTTTTGGTATCAGCAGCAATTACGGGTGGCAATATTACGGTTGCAAATGCCAAGCCTGATCACCTGGATATCTTCCTTGAAAAGCTGAGTGATATGGGACATACCATTATCACCCAACGCGTTGAAAATTCATGGCAGCTTGCACCAGGCATTACCATCAAAGCGGCGCATCGATCACGTGCAACATCATTCAAAACGTGTCCGTATCCAGGATTTCCTACCGACCTGCAACCACTTATGATGGCAGCATTGTGCGTCGCTGAAGGAATTAGTCATGTTGAAGAAACAGTGTACGAAAACCGCATGATTCATACGCAAGAACTAGCAAAAATGGGTGCTCAGATTGCTGTCAACGGCACCAAAGCAACCATTCGTGGCGTTGAAGCTTTGTATGGCAAAGACGTCATAGCATCAGATATTCGTGCGTCATGTGCCCTTGCGTTGGCAGGGCTTGTTGCCTTCGATCAAACCACAATTACTGGAGTGCATCATTGGCAACGAGGATTCGATCAACTCGAAAAGAAACTTGCATATTTGGGTGCGCCAATTGAATTAATTGAAGATCACACTAGCGGACAGGAAAGCTTGCCGAAAATTCAGATACTTCCCTCGTAATTAATGCCTGACGCAATTTATTGAATTGCAACGTAAGCGTCTCAAGATATTTTTCAGCATTATTATTCGAGTTTTCCATCGCCAAGAAACGCGCAGCGTGTTCAGCACGAAGAGCTTCAAAAAGAAGATGGGTTATGGCACAACGCACATAACTGATGGCAAGATAATCAAGAATAGTTTCTTTATCCTGCTCCCAGATAAGATCATCAGATGATTGATCGGATGTTTTTTGGCCGGAAGTAAGAAGATCTTGTTGCACGGGAATAAGCGTTGTTTTACGCGGCATCTGTGCAAAGAATGATTTTGCAATATTGTGACAGAATGTTACGGATGAATAAGGAAGCGAAGCATCGGCGATACGGCCAATGATATCATCTGCAATAGCAAGAAAGTTATTTGAATTAAGATCACCATAACTGCAGAGCAAGTCGCCCCAATCTTTTTCTTTAACAAAGGCAATAGCTTTAAGACCAATAGCGATAAAAGCAGGAGTCTGATGTGACTCAATTTTTATCGCAGATTCAGTAAATTTGAATAAATTTGAATTCAGTCCGCCACACAAACCTTTTGATGTTCCTATAACAATGTATAAAGGCCGGCTGTTGAGCGCATCGGCGGGGAAAAGCATATCGCTATGCCATGATTCGGGAGCTTGAGCAAGCGTTTCAAGAAAAACTTTTTTAACCTGATCGGTATACGACTCAAGTGGCCGATTTATTTTTTCGAGCTTGCCATAAAGCGACATTGAGATCAGACGAACTGCATGCGTAACTTTTTTGGTCGTTTGTATGGAACGAATTTTTTGTCGTAGCTGCACGAGCTGAGACATATGCATCCCCACCGCATAAAAACCATTCTGAATTTATTGATTTTAAATACGAAGGTAACGTAAAAAATCCTTTTTTACAACGACGTTGTATTCGAACTAGCGTTCAGGTACGATTTTCTCATATTCATCAAGTGATATCAGCTTCGATGCTTTTATGGCATCTTTCCATGATTCAGGCTCCGCATCAAGCTTGGATGACGGTGCAAGTAATGCAGAAACACGCTTTCCCACCTCAACACTATATCTTTGAAAAAAATCTTGGATATCTTCTTTTCTGTTTGAAATATATGCTTGCCAATATTTTTCCATATTATTTTTTGAAATATAGTTATCATCAAGAGAAATTTTCATACTACCGTCTGAATTGAGAGAAATAGTAAAATTAAGGTATCCACAAGCAACAAAAGGGCTTCTGTAATTCATAATCCTTATATCTGAGGCATCAAAGTTCTTTTTTGATATAGAACTGAGACTGTAATAGGAAGCAAGAAATCGAGTAGCAAGAGGGCGCGGATGGAAACTTTCTAATGGATCAAAAATGATCCAACTATTTTTTCCACCAAGTATTATATTTTCTGATTGCCATAACAACCCATAAAAGAAAATTGATGCCTGATTTTTCTGCTTAAGATCAACATACGTCTTTACCAGTCTAAATGGCACCCAACGAGTTGTATAATCAGGCATCCACCCAATAAAAACAATTTTTTTTGAAAGCACATGCTTTTCAAAAAACTCATGCAATAGACTGAAAAAAGAAATCGTCTTGAGTTTTTCTATTGAACTAGTCTCACAATCTTCGTCCGGAATAAATGCACCAAAAAATTTCAAAACAATGTTGGGGTATTCCTTAAATTTGTAGGTATAGATGCTCCCCTCAATTGGGATAAGACTTGATTGACTATATTCTTCAAGTTTTTTTAGAAATGGTTGTTGCTCTGATAGCATATTAAATTTTGTATAGTGCGGATCTATCAAAAT
>JAHFBS010000117.1 GCA_023249895.1 bacterium
ATTATCTTGATACTAAAGGTTATGTACTTCTCAAACGCGGTAATTACCAAGCTGCCGCGCAACTCTTCAAACAAGCGCTAGAACAAGCACCTAATGACGCAACAATTCTTGGACATCTCGCATTAGCACAAAAGGATAAAAAATAATGGCAAATCCAACACTTTTTGTTGTTGCAGCAGGATCGGGCGGACACATAATACCGGCAATTCAGGGTGCGCAACAGTGGCACGAAAAAAATCCTACGGGCTCAATCATATTTTTTACTGGAACCAGTGAGCTTGAAAAAAAGATATTCAGAAATCACCCCTTCATCGGCACCGTCATTCATCTTTCATTGCCACAATTTTCACGCCGTCGTTGGTGGCTCATTCCATGGATCGCACTGCGCAGTTTTGTATTTACCTGCGTAGGGATTGTCTACAATCTTGTTTATCGTCCCGAAAAAATTATCAGTACCGGCGGGCTTTTGGCACTTCCATTGTGCCTAGCCACTCGATGCTGCCGTCGACGCGTTGAGGTGTATAATCTTGATGTTATTCCTGGTAAAGCTGTACGCGCGCTTCTTCCTTTTGCACATGTCATACACACTGCCTTCCCCCAAGCGCAGAAAAAATGTTACGCCTACAAAAAAGATTATTCATATAAATGTGTTACGACTCCTTACCCACTCCGCTTTGATCAACATCATCGTAATACTGACAAAAATGATGTTATTGCGCGCATTAATCTAATGCTTGCACAACGGTCACAATCACAACAGTTTGATGGATCGCGAAAAACAATTTTTGTTCTTGGTGGTTCGCAAGGATCAATGCTACTTAATGATCTTATTAAGAAATTTATTGAACAAGAGGCTTCAGAAAATAATTTTCAGATTATTCATCAGACAGGAGCATTTCAAGAGCATCAATGGAATAGTTTTTATGCAGAACATGCAATTCCCGCATTAACATTTAGCTACGATGAACGCGTGCATGAATATTATGTGCTCGCCGACGTCATTCTCTGCCGAGCCGGAGCAGGGACTTTGTTTGAAGTCGCATTTTTCAACAAACCATGCATCGTTATTCCGTTGGTAGCCTCAACAACCGACCATCAGGTTTATAATGCACGAGCTATGGCTGAACAATATCCAGAATTATTTACGGTGATCGAACAGCAGGACGTCATGAACAATAATGATCTCGTGTGGCAAGCGCTCAAAAAGTACGATTCACCAACAACATCAAAACCAGAATAATTTACGCAAAATAATACCTAATACCTATCCTTGCTTGATTTTTCCCATGCACTCGCTATAGTTTCCAACCCTTTTGTTGTTTGCGTAATCACAAGTGAATGGTGGCATTGTAGCTATCATTCATCACGCAAAACCCTTTCACCTTAATTGGACTGGAACATGAAACATTTTGTTCACGCATCACGTGTTGTATCATACGCACTTTTTACGCTTATATTCTGTAACAACGATTTGTTGGGCATGAAACGAAAAGCCCCATCGCCGCTCACAATCGGAGAAAATCAAGCTAACGACACCGATAGGCGCAATATGCAAAGGAATGCAGAGGCTGCATTCCTTGTTGAAATAAATAGCGCAGATCCTAATAGTGATACATTAAATAAATTACTTGAAGATTGGCTTGATAGCGTATATGACGCTCGCTATGACAACAATATTGATTCGCCTTCTCTGGTTTATCACTGTGAAAGATCAAATTCATTGCTTATATACAGCAAAACAAGAGACACCGCCCGAACAACAATCCTTACTCACACCATATGTGCAACAATTAAGTCAGCCGCAGCCCTATCGATAGACAAAGCGGTAACAGTGCTTTTAGACTTAGGAGCAGATCCTTCAATTGCATTAATCGCAGCAATCGAGCAAGATAAGACAGAAGTAGTAAAATTAATTCTTAGCGAGAAACCGAATGCTATCAATTGCAGCCCTAACAGGCTTCGTGAAACGCCTCTTATTCTTGCAGCAAAAAGAAATAATTTTGAGCTTCTATCCCTGTTGGTTGATCAACACTGCTCTTTAATAGAATTAGGTGAGGCAGAAGTAGAACTAAGAGCGGTAAAACAAACTCTTGATGATACTTTGCTAGAACTTCCTACAGAAGTTATTTCACAATGCATACTACCATTCCACGCACCTGTTATTAATACGAATACTATTGCTACACCAGCGTTCCGCGCTATTATCAATGCACGAGATAAAAATGGGAACACCCCGCTCATGTACGCAGCAGAGCATAATAACTCTGACATGGTAAAATATTTGTTGAACCATGGAGCCTCTGCATCAATTGAAAATAGAGATCGAGACACCGCTGCAAATTTTACCTCAAACTTTGAACTTAGACAGCTGCTTAACCGATCTGAATAAGCCAAATATAAAACGAGTAAGGTGCTTTCCAAAAGTGCCTTACTCTCCATAATCGGGCTTACGCCTCTTTTAACAATTCAGAAAAATATCCCAATTTGCGCAAACTGACCAAAAAAAATATTTCATGTTACACTGAGCGCCACCTTTAAAAAAAGCCTTTGAACAATTTTTCCTTCACACGGAGGTCGGCAGCATGTATCCACGACTTTTTCATATCTATGGACCTGTATGGATTCATACCTACGGGGTCATGATTGCCCTTGGATTTTTGGTGTTTTTATTTTTAACCACACGGCACCCCTTACGCAAAAAACTCATTGGTACCGAAGAGTATCTTGATGTTGTTTTGCTCGGACTTATCAGTGGTGTTGCTGGAGGCAGGCTGCTTTATGTCTTGACCAACCTCAATCAATTTACTGACAATCTGCTTCAAATTTTTTACCCATGGGTCGGTGGATTTACGGTTATCGGTGCAATATTTGGCGTATTAGCCATTGTCCCCTTTCGTCTTTATCGTCTCAAAGTTCCTGTACTCCCGATTCTTGATCTTGCAACTTTGTATGCACCGCTTATGCAAGCAATTGCTCGGCTTGGTTGCCTTGGAGCAGGTTGTTGCTACGGAGCGCCTGCATCCAACATATGGTGGGCTATTATCTTTACCAATCCCCATGGAGAAGCACCACTCAACATCCAACTTCATCCCGCACAAATTTACACAAGCTTGGCATCGCTCATGATATTTTTTATTCTCATGGGCGTTTCCCGGAAACTTCTTAAATACCAAGGCTCAATGCTCTGTGCCTATCTCGCGCTCGAAAATACCGCACGATTTATTACCGATTTCTGGCGAGGAGATCGCGATCCGATTGTCGCATCGTTTTTTGATGGCAGAATAATGATTTCTCAAGTACAATGCTTTTCACTTATCGGGCTTGTTATTACGGGAACATTGTTATTCATCATACATCGTAAAAAAATTATACAGTCTGCATCATAATTTTTGTGAATAGAAAATATGTCGCTATTTGCTTATATCAAAGAGCATGTTTCGATTGTCGACGTCATTGCTGAATCGGTGCCACTTAAACCGGCAGGCAACTATTTAAAAGGCCCCTGCCCCTTCCACGCCGAAAAAGATGCTTCATTTACC
>JAHFBS010000118.1 GCA_023249895.1 bacterium
GGTCCACGCATGAGCGAACATACGTTATATAAAGTTGCGCATGCGTTTCAAATAAGCACTGACTATCATCTTAAAACACCTGCTGGTTATGAGTACTAATAATTTTTGGCAAGAAAAAATCACCATCGGCAATCTTGTCGTCCCTCGCTTCATGTCGGCTCCACTTGATGGACTTACTACCTCACCCTTTCGTCAGCTCATTCGCATGTACAGTCCAAACGAGCTTCTCTTTACCGAAATGCGACATGTTTCACATGTTAGTCACGACAAAAAAGGCGCAACGGTAAAGTTTAATCCCATTGAGCAACCGTTGGCATTTCAGTTTTCAGCAAATAGCATCGACTTTCTACCAGAGGCCGTTGAAAAAGTACTCAGCAACAATTTTGTCATGATCAATTTAAATAGTGGATGTCCCGCCAAAACGGTCATACGCTCACGCGCAGGTTCATCGCTTATGGCAGATCTACCGCGGCTAGAAATGCTTATCAAAAATTTTATAACGGCTATCAATGGCCGTGTTCCCTTTACCCTTAAAATACGCGCTGGATTCAAAGAAAAAAATGCGCTTGAAGTTGCCTGCATGGCTGAAGCGTGTGGCGTTGATGCACTCATCATTCATCCGCGCACACAGCCCGAAGGTTTTTCTGCACGGCTTGATTTTGATTTAGTGCACCGCATCAAGACAACACTTAAAATTCCCGTAATTTTTTCGGGCAATATTAATTCATTTCAATCTTCAGAACGAACTTATGAGCGCACCGGCGTTGATGGTTTTATGATTGGACGTGCATTATGGGGAACGCCTTGGAAAATCAGAGAAATAACTGATGCAACACAAGGAACAACCTTTGTCATGTCACCGTTACAGGCAATAGAAACTTTAATAAAGCACCTTGATTTGAATATGCAACATTTTGGTAGTCGTGGTTTTGTGTCACTCAAAAAACATATTCCACTTTATGTTCGCACAGTTCCTAACGCAACTTTATGGAGGGACAAACTCCTTCGCGCCACAACTGAGGAAGCTATGCGAACGATATTGAGCGAGCTATGCACCCATTTATAAAAAAATCACTTATCGTTTCATGCGGCGGACTGTTTCTGACATTTGCGCTTGGGCGCATCTTCTTTTTCAGTCGTAGTACCCTTGAAGGCATCGGTTCGAGCTTAACCTACCCTTTTATGTGGTCAGCAAGCGCCATTAGCGATGGCATCAATCACTTCACCACCCAACGCGCATCTTATACCACCTTACGCGCAGAATATGACACGCTTTATCAGAATTATCTGAAAGCACTTGATGAAATTATTCAACTGCGATCAACGGTTCATACTTACGAATCAATCAAAGAACTCATCGAATTTAAACAACGGTACAATTTCCCCTCTGCCATTCTTGCAAAAATTTTAATCAAAAATATTGATCAGATTCAACACTATTACTGGGTTAATCGCGGCATTCGTGACGGTGTCAAAGTTAACATGGTTGCTTTATACCAAAATCATGTCATCGGCCGCGTTGCAGAAGTTTATGGAAATTACAGTAAAGTCGTTCTAATCACCGACCAACATTGTAAAGTTGCAGCATATCTTGGCACCACGCATGCACAGGGCATTCTTCAAGGCTATAATTGCATCGATTGTTGCAATCTCCGTTATGTAAGTCATTTGTGCACCGTCAATGATAATGATTTGGTCATTTCAAGTGGCGAAGGCTGCGTATTTCCTGAAGGTTTTTGTTTAGGAAAAATTGTTTTTCATTTAATTAAAGAAAAAGAGTTATATCACTGCATCGATGTTAAGCCGGTAATCAACCTTAAAGCATTGCGTACCTGCATGCTTATTGATCCAACTGCCATGCACCCTTTGTAATCAAAAATTGATTCTTCTAGTAGTAATTCTTGGATTATTCTGGTAAAAATTAAAAGTCATTTTTGTATGCGCCTGTAGCTCAATTGGATAGAGTGTCGGACTTCTAATCCGCAGGTTGCAGGTTCGAGCCCTGCCAGGCGCACCATACTACGCCCTTCGCTTCAAAGATTTTCGCTTTTTTTACGTGCCTATAGCTCAGGTGGATAGAGCGAGCGTTTCCTAAACGCTAGGTCGCAGGTTCAAGTCCTGCTAGGCACATATAAATTAACGCCGTGACGTCCCGCCAAGCACCGCACTCTGGTGCGAAGGTTCAGCAACAGGCTGCTGAAAGTCGGCGGCATGCTGTTGATGATGCATATCATGATGAACGGGAATTTGGCTATCCCTGATTTTTTCGAGCTCATACTCATGCCCCATAACCCGATAAATATACTCGAGTTTTCGCTCAATTTGCCCCTCAAAACGGCGTAATAAGTCTAAAAAAGTGCGACTTTGTTGCACAATTCCAGGATTTGATGAACGGGCAGACTTAGTAAGCATCTCCTGAGCCGTATTAAGAACGATAGAAATCTTTTGGTAGTGACGCACTGCTGCAAGCACAGGACGGACAGGATCAAAGTTAGCAATAATATAGGCTCGAATATTGCTATCGGCCACGCGATCAGCAAAAAAGTCATCTAACACAAGCTCATAGCTCAGTGCATCCATCATACGAATAGCACTCCAGCAGTATGCGGCATCAGAATGAGCTTCAAGAGCAAGAAAAACGGTCGCGGCAAGCCCCACGATCCCCACCGTTATCCACCCATTAGTCCCCATTTGGCCAATTTTTTCACACCCTGAAAGCAAACTTTGGCCAACTGATTCCCATGGAACCTTAGGCGCCCCATAAGCGATTCCTGCAAGAATCGCTGCCATTGCCCCCGTTGCAATCAAAGCCTCACCGGTGTCAAACTGGCTTACACGATGAGAAAAACGTTTAAACATCCCCCGCACCTTAAAGAACTCGGACGCCTGAACAACCGCCACCTGCGTATCAGCCAAAATCGCCTCACCCTGCTTAATCATGCACACGGCATCAGCTCCTGAAAAACAGGCCGCTGAAGCCTTTTCGCCCGTTATCGATCCGTGCAATGAGCCAAGCATTATTGTAAACATAAGTGCAGGTACCATACGCCAACGGCCAATCATGTTTAATCCCTTCAAAAAAACGAGTTTTCTTCTAAGGCACAGAGGATATCGCATGCCCCGCACAACATCAAGTTTGTTACAGGCTGAAAACATTAGCCTCAAAATCGTTCAATTTACGATAATTATGTAATAGTAAAATCATATTTTTATATCCAGTTGTTAAATATTTTAGAACTGGTACGATCAGCAAAGTGTAGACATCTTTTGAAACCTATTTCGGTGTAACGTTCTGAAAAAAAGACGTTAGTATGCGAGATCTTTGTCATCCCCCCGACTTCGCCAAGGCTACGGCGGGCAGGCTGACTCCGATCGGGGATCCACGTGATGTGCCTGGATTCCGGGTCATTGCCCGGAATAACAAAGGACAACGTCTAATATCTC
>JAHFBS010000119.1 GCA_023249895.1 bacterium
TACAAACGCACGCATTGCTGCCTGCGCCGAAGTGATAAAAGAAAAATAAAACAACACACCCAAAATATTACGCCACACAACATTCATAACGCCTCCCCTTGAATAATCTGTTGAACAGCCTGCAACGATTTTTTATTTTCTTGCCATGAAAGCAACGCTTGGGCCTCGTCATATCCGACCCATCTGTACTCAACGTGCTCTTCGGTTAAAACAATATACTCATGCGATGCATCAATCTGCGCCACAAAAACATATTCGGTAATCGCCTTAACATCCTGGGCAAATTTGTGTCGATTATACACAGGAATGGGATATGTGTAAGAATAACTACTCTGTACAAGTCTCAGCGGCCGTAGACCAGTTTCCTCAAATAATTCACGTCGTGCAGCATCAATAAGTGCTTCGCCTTCAAACGGAGCCCCCGTCACCCCTTGCCAACACGGGTTAGTTTCTGTCGCTCGCTTAAGCATAAGCCATTGCAAACCGTTATTGCCACGACGATAACAATACACCGCAACTTGGATGGGAACGCGATAGGCATCTTTTTGACTGTTTAGCATGTACTCACCGGCAATCTAGAGAATTCATTTCTTTCAATCAAATGATTAAGACGAAATTCAATATTTTCGCGGTCAAACGTAATAATTTTTTTGTAAGAACCTAAATACCAAACAGCATCACAAGCTATCTTTGCTGCTTTCATTGTGTTATCTACATTTTCAACATGGGATTGATCATCATCAAAAAAAACTATACGCGTTGGCTTAAGCTTGAAATGATTAATAAATTCCAAGATCGATTTGCCTTTTGTATTCTTCTTCCCCACAAGAAATATTCCCTTGTAAAAAACAGGATAAACCGGAGTTTTATCTTTGTTGCACACGCTTGGCTCAAGCGATGGAAAGCTAATCGGCCCATCGTCAAACTGACCACTTAGATCAATACCAAAATTTTTCAAAGATTCAGCTCGATTTTCATGTATTGTTAATCCATCAATAATTGCTCCAGGATCTGTTGAAGTTACTGCAATTACGTTTACTCCTTGTTCTATAAAAAAACTAATGATGAAAGGGATACAATTCTCAACAAGTCTCATACCGTAGATCGTATAAATGCTTCCGCATAAATATCGCGCCATATCAGCAGCAACTTCCGCATCAAACCGCTTTTTTATGCCTGCAGCCCACGTTACATCTTCATCCTTCATAATACACTCGGTAGGATGAAGGATGTAATAAAAGGGATCATTAATTTCGACAAGCGTCCGATCGATATCAAAAAAAATGATGTCGCCCTTGGTAAGTTTCTTGACTATCTTGCCAGCTGCAGCATCAAGTGAGCAAGTAACATGCTTATCTGCGCATGCACTTTGATAAGCAAACACTAAAAGTAAGACTATTTTTACTAAGATTTTTTTCACCTTCCTACCCCTTTAAAGAAAAACGGCTAATGCATTTTGCATTAGCCGTCAGTAATTTCAGTCACCGTGGTGACCACTTATTTCATCAAAGCTTCTTTGAAAAAGTCAATTTCTTCAAGAACTTTGCCCGCACCGTGCACTACACAAAGCAATGGATCTTGGGCAAGTTTGACCGGAAGGCCAGTCTCTTTTGAAAGAAGAATATCCAAATTCTTAAGAAGCGATCCACCGCCAGCCATCATAATGCCGCGATCGACCAAGTCTGAAGAAAGTTCTGGAGGTGCATTCTCAAGAGCAGAACGAACTGCATCAACAATAATAGAAATAGGTTCGGTAAGTGATTCAAAGACTTCGGCATCCGTCAGACGCACTGTTTTTGGCACGCCAGTTACCAGGTCACGGCCTTTAACTTCAATGCTGTTACGATTTTCATCGGTAAGCATTGCGGTACCAATACTAATTTTTACGTCTTCGGCACTCCTCTCACCAATCAATAAATTGTATTTTCGCTTAATATACTGCACAATGGCGCGATCCATTTCATCGCCACCAACGCGTACCGACTTGCAATAAACAACGTCTTTAAGCGAAATAATAGCAACTTCGGTCGTACCACCACCGATATCAACAATCATGTTGCCGGTGGGCTCTTCGACCGGAAGTCCGGCACCAATGGCAGCAGCCATTGGCTCCATAATGGTATAAATTTCACGTGCACCGGCTTGCTTGGCTGAATCTTCAACAGCACGCTTTTCAACTTGCGTGATGCCCGAAGGAACACCAATAATCATGCGCGGACGCACAAAAGTATGTCGGTTATTGTGTACTTCACGAATGAAGTAACGCAACATACTTTCGGTTAACTCAAAATTAGCAATAACACCATCACGCATTGGACGACACGCAATAATACTTTCTGGTGTCTTGCCCAACATGCATTTGGCTTTATTACCTGCAGCAAGCACCTCGTTACTTGAGCTTTTTACGGCAACAACCGAAGGCTCGTCAAGGACAACCCCTCGATTTTTGACATAAATAACGGTGTTTGCTGTTCCCAAATCGATAGCCATATCGTTTGAGAAAACGCTAAACAATTTTTTCGCTGGCCAAAATTTCATCACAACACCCTTCAGGTGTTAAAAATGGAGTTCTACACCAACCGCAACTTGATGTGTCAGAGACACACCATTACCACCAACAGGAATATCATAGGTCACAAAAACAACCGGTCGTGAAAAGTACTTTTTCATCGCCGCTTCAGTATCGTAGGATACCTGCAACGTGACGTAGTTACTGGACCACTTGGATAAACTTTCTTTAAGCGCTACCAAATTGCTATCACCCAAGTAGCTCGGGGCTGACACTTTTTCAGCCGCACTACGCATATCTTTCCAATGATCAATTTTATGATGCAGGTAAGTATATCGAACATGAAAATCAAGTCCATCAGTAAGATTAGCTAAAATAAAATAAGGTGAAAATTTAAAGGTAACCCCCGGCTCACAACGCACATCTCCTCTAATGGCACTAAAGATTGCAGGCTCGCCTGCCCTTGAAGGAATACGAAGCGTACGTGTATGAGAAAAAAGACCTACACATCCCAACATCAAACCGAATGTCCAATCTTGGCGTAATTCAAACGCCGTGACGATATCGCCATAAAGGCCCCAATGACCATCACTGCCCATCGATAGTGATGGCGGAACATCTGGATTTGAGGTAAAGCCTGTTGGGAAAATGCTTCCGAACTGTAAATTAAGATCAATTGTCTTCATCAGCAAAATATGATCGAAATTTCGATTCCAACGTACATGCAAATCAAGATCTCCAAAACCACCCTGATTAAGCTCATTTCCCTTAAAGCCAATCATCATATGCGTTGTGCGACGAATACTATCAGCCAACAGCATTTGCTGAAACGCCGTATCCTCAGAGGTTGGGTGTTGAAAGTAGTTATCAGAATCATGACGATCGAAATTAAAGACGCTTGTTGTTTG
>JAHFBS010000120.1 GCA_023249895.1 bacterium
GCCATGCGCCATCACTTGATCTTATTGATGCCTTACTTGAACGTGGGGCAAAAATCATAGCGTATGACCCCACAGCCCAAGCTAATGTAGCAGCTCGTTACGGTAAAAAAGTTGCATGTGCACCAAATGCACAGGACGTGCTTCATCACGCAGACTTTTTGGTAATTTTGACGGAATGGAAAGAATTTTGCGCAACACCGCCTCAAGAATTTCTTTGCCTTAACGACAAAACGATTTTTGATGGCAGAAATTGTTTAGATCCTCATCTTATGGCAACGACCGGTATTACTTATTTTTGTGTCGGACGAGGAAACGCAACAGTCTTGCAACAACCACACTTTGTACCAGCAGTTCATAGTACATTTACCTCTGAACTCTAAATAGTATGAGACAGCAACCTTTACGTATTTTATTTATACATCATGGCACAGGGCTTGGTGGAGCCCCTTTGAGTTTGCTGTATTTGGTACGATCACTTGATCGCCAAAATTTTGAACCGTTGGTTCTTTTTCTTCATGAATCAGAAGTCGTTGATCTATTCAAAAAAAATGGAATTACCACGCTCGGACCAGTCAATCTAATGGATTTTCCCCACACCAAAATATGGTGGTTACGCTGGTATCATCTGAACACACTCATCAAAGCAATTATTGATACGCTCAAAACTATTTTTGTGGCCGCACCACATATCTATGCCGACTATCATCCTGATATTGTACATCTTAATACCAGCTCACTTATTGGATGGGCACTTGCAGCGTATCGTTGTAATATCCCTGTTATGTGGCACATACGAGAACCTTTGGCTGATGGATATCTTGGAATTCGTAAAAAATTAATAACTTCGTGTGTTGATCGCTATGCAACCAAAATACTCCCCATTTGTAAGGACAATGCACTTCCCTGGAAAACACATACCAAAACGCTTGTGGTATATAATGCCGTAGATAAAAAACTCTTTGATCCTGAACAAACTGTTCCCGATTTGTTCTTGCGTCATCATCACCTTGATGCGCATACCCCTAAAATTCTGTATCTTGGTGGAATTTCATACGAAAAAGGCACCCATATTATTCTTGAAATCTTTCAACAACTGCTCAAACACCTTCCTCATGCACAACTTATCATCGCAGGAGCATGGCAAACAAACACACCTTCCTGGGCAAAAAAAATATTTCCAGCAGCCCAATTTAAAAATTATGTACAAAACTTACGCCAGACATGCGGATCTTCAGTTATTACGATTGGCCCGTGTTACACCATTCCTGAAGCAATGGCTGCTTCATCTGTTGTTGTTTTTCCCGCGACCGTTGGACATTTTGCGCGGCCAATCATTGAAGCCGGATTCATGAAAAAGCCGGTCATCGCCTCTAATCTTGCCCCTCTTGATGAATTAGTGATTCATCAAAAAACAGGATTTTTGATTGATCATTGGGACACTACAGGATGGCTTGAAGCACTTATGACGATTTTGACTGATAAAAAACTCTCACAAAAGATGGGACTTGACGCTCATGCATGGTGTACTGCACAATTCAATCTTGAACATCAAGTAAACACCCTACAAAACATATATCAACAAACACTAGAGCCGAAGGGGCTCCAATGAACACCGAACAGCTTAAAGAAAAAGTAAAAGCTTATTGGAACAGTCAAGCATGTGGCACCGAATTTATCCATCAACAAAAATTTTCTCCCGCTTATTTTCAGGCAATTGAAGATTTTCGCTACACAACCGAACCTGAAATATTTTCATTTGCCCAATTCACCCGCTTTCATGGGAAAAAAGTGCTTGAGGTCGGCATTGGATCTGGGACAGATTTTTTGCAATGGGTACGCGCAGGAGCTCTTTGTTATGGGATCGATTTAACTGAAGAGGCCGTTGCTCATACAACGCATCGGCTTGCTCTCCATGGGCTCATGGCAGCTGAAGTAAAAGTCGGAGATGCCGAGGCAATTCCTTATTACGATAACAGTTTTGATCTGACGTATTCGTGGGGAGTTATTCATCATTCGCCCGATACGTACAAAAGTCTTGCCGAAATTGTGCGTGTTACCAAACCGGGCGGCACCATAAAACTCATGGTGTATCATCGTTCATCACTTTTTGCATTTTATAGTTATCTTAAACATTCACTATTACGTGGAAAGCCATGGCGCAGTGTTAGTAAAACATTGTACTATCATCAAGAAAGTCCAGGCACCAAGGCATTCACGTTCAAAGAAATAAAACGCATGTTATCTTCGCTTCCGGTCGATACTATTCAACTTAATGCACCGGTTACTAAACATGATCTTTTATACTACAAAGCCAAGCCGTGGCAGTTAATTGCCTACGGCTTGGCGTGCATTTTTGGATGGAATCGTACCGGATGGTTTATGTTAATTGAGCTGAAGAAGCGTTGTTAGGCTTACGTGGCGTTTGGTCAGCATCTTCTGAACTGAGACGATTTTTAAATATGCGTTTGCCATGTTCAATCTGTCGGCCTCTATTCCACGATGAAACCGGCGTAAAGTAGCCAATAATACGCGTATAATGCTCAACTATTTGGCTTCCACACATGGCACATGTTTTGGCAATGCCTGCAATTGAAACGTGTCCTTGTTCGCACTTGCTGAAGTTGTAATTGACCGCAATATGCTCGCAACCGCAAACAATGGCGTATTCAATCAGTTTTTTCATTTGTTCTGGAGAAGTTAATTTCTCGCCAATATTAAGATGTGAGATACCGCCACCGGTGAGTGCTTTTGAATAAATTCCATCAAGTTTAATACGATCAACAATATCGCAATCAACCCACAATGGAATAAATTGATTTGAATAAATGGGATACTTCATATCGTACAAGTAAGTATCTTTGGCCGCAAATTTAACCGCAAGACTTTCTCCTGGTACTTGCTCAACGTTGAATAAAGCACCTTCATATTTTTTGCTACATTCAGCGGCATATACACGGATACGCTCCAGAATATCACGCGCTAAACTTCTGCCCTCTGGAGTACACATTGAATAACCAAGTTCCTCTACACATTCATAGACGCCATTGATACCAAAGGTGCTGAACATGCGACGCATCGACATCAAATTATATTTAAAAAATGGCAAGAACCCATCATTAATGCGTTGTTCAAGCAATGAACGGTGCGCAAGTAAAGCATCTTTTGCTTGTTCAAGCTGCTCTTCAAGTAACTCATAAATGTGATCGGTGGTTTGAGCTCGTTTGCCTAAGCGAGCAAGATTGATCGATACAATACGATGCGAACCCAATGACACCCCGCCATTACCAAAGCTATCACAACCAGCAAGGTCAAAATCATTGGTCAATCGGCAACAACTTGCAACCTTATTGCCCGAAGAGATGTAAATATTGAAGCAGCCTTTGTCCAAA
>JAHFBS010000121.1 GCA_023249895.1 bacterium
GATGAGTAACCGAACAATACTTTTGATTGATAGAACAATAATATGGCCAACAAATTTGATGCTGCGTTGTGTGCCATCTGAAACTTTGAATGCGATATGCTGAAGCGTGCTTCCAATCTTAACAAAACCATTACTTATCAAGGACCCACCATATTTGAGAGTATGCCAAAGATAATTTACAGCAGTGCGTGGTACCTGTATGAATTTCCAGAAGAATGTGTGACAAGTGTTGAGGATGCTGTGCCAAATTTTGATAGAGTTCTGTGCCCATTGTCCAAGAAGCCCTTTGCAGCAAGAAACAGTTTGGTGTGTACTCCGCGCAAGCATTCGCATGACAGCAGCAAGCGTAATAACCGTTTGGGTACCTGCCTGTCGCATAATTGCCCCGCCAACCCCAACAAATGCCTTGCTGACATGGGCAGTCTGGATGGCAGTGAGTTTGACCGCCGCGCCAACCTTTGCCATTGCCTGCTTAATGGCATTGATAAGCATTGATATAAAAGTCCGATCCATTATCTCTCTCCTATCTTTCAAGCCCCTCTTTTGTCGTGGTTTTCAAGATTCAGTGTAGTAAGGCGGCTGATCGTAGCGCAATAAGTTCATATAAATTATGTCAATTACCATGGATTACCTTATCAGCCGCCTTACTTTTTTATAATCGTTGTCGTCCATCAGGGGGGATGGCGAACAATATGCCCGAATTATAACCGTATACATAACCATTGGATGGATCATCACTGCGAATTTCATCACCTTGCTGGAGCTTGAATATCGTTTGAGGCAGAATATCAGGATTGAGCTGATACAGGTTATCTTTTTTATTAAAGAGCCACTGGTTGCCATCTTTATCCAAGAATAAAGTACTGAAGATGAGATTAGGGAGTCTGTTAACGAGTGCTCGTACAAAATTTTGTGCAGTGAAGGTGGTGTTATTTGGAGGCATGTTATTAATAAAGATATCAGCAGCATTTTTATTAAAGAGTTGTCCGATAAAACCAAATGATCCTGTTGTTGGTGCTGCAAGGCCGACCATGCCGTTGCCATATACCGAGCCATCATACATATCAAAGACGAATGGAGTTTCGATCACAGATGTAAGTGTATTTTGACCGATTATAAAAGTACCACCTTTGTTGAGGTAAAGTTCGCCATCATCGCTCAAGCTGAATTTAGTAAGGAGTCCTGGCGCTTTAATAGTTTTATTCGCATTAATTTCAAAGAATCCGTTATCGCCAATTTCAAGTGAAGCTTCTTGTTGGAAGGTAATATCGTAGGTTGCTTGTTGGAATGAAAGGTATGCAGGAAGATTTTGGTTATGGGCGTCGACTTTAATCCATCCGCTGCGGTCAACAAGAACGCTGAGAACGTCAGTTGTAAGAGATCCAAATATGAGTTGTCGGCCGCCAGTAATCTGAATTCCAGCACCGCTATCGACAAGAATTTGGCCATTGCCGCTGATAGTTGCGGTAGACGGTATGCCATTAATGGGTTCTTGGACGGTAAGAACAGAAGAGTTTGAAAGTACAAATTTAGTTTTTTGATCAGGGTTATTAAGAAGTTTAATAGTCGTTCCATTATTGAGCTGTATGGTCCCCTTGCCGTTAAATTCTAGGCAAACACCTTGATCGAGTTGTAACGTTTGTAATGCAAGATTCAAGATAACCATGGGATCATCAGCTTGAGGATCAAATTCAAAAATCAGATGTGCACCGGGGTTGAAATTGATGTTCCCATTAAACGTCATCGTGTTGGTTACAAAAATCTTATTATTGTTGCCGTCGATATAAAGTGTGTCTTCTGGTTTAAACGTAACCAATGCATTATTTTGTTCGACGACAGTGTTGCCCAGAAGGTAAAGATCAAGTTGGTCTGATGCATGGACGCCAAAATTGCTGACATAGCCATTTGAAAGTCCTTCGGTGCCCTTAACGCCGAGCGTTGCAAAAGCTGCTGAGAATTTGATGCCGCTATTTATTTTGTCTGAAAATTGAGAAGGGATAGAAAAGGCTCGTGTGGCTGTTGTTTGAGTGTCTTCAAACAATCTATGATTTTTTCTGCGTTTAGAGTTCTTTTTTGGAGCAGCTTGAGGGACTTGGTATTTTTGCTTTTTCTGAGTTTTCTGAGCTTCAATTTTTTGTGCGGCTTTTTGTTCAGCTGCTTTTCGTTGCATTTCTCGTAACATATCGAGCGCGGTTACTACGGGCGTTGGCCTTCCGTAAAATCGTAAGCCGCCTCGTATAAATGATGGATCAAGCGGATTTGCCATGTCGCTGCTGACCAGTTGAATCGGTTCATCAAGAATGAACTCGGTTGAATATTGTTTAATAGGGTTACCAAGTATGTCAACAACGCGTCCACCGAGCAATGAATGGGTGTCGACGGCAAATGAGTTACTTCCCAGGAGTTGTAAGGATATCGCGTAGTCATCAAAGTAAAGTTGTGCAAGTCCATCGAGTGATGAAAGGAATATAGAATCATCACCAATCTTGATAACAGGATTTTCTACCGGTCGTGTTTCAAGCTCTGTCGTCATATGAAGTTCGCCATCAAAGTCTTGGCTATAATTAATGTAGCCTGAGAGTGTCAGATTGTTCTGTTTGACTCTCAATAAGTTTGAAGGACCTTCGATAAAGAAGTTCATATCGGTATCAGCATTGATGTCGACGGCTGAATTGTTAGAAAGCCCACTTTGACCAGCAAATATTCCGCTATCTAACGGTGTGCGACTTACTGCCATGTGCTCAATCCCGATGAGGTTGACATTGTCTAACATCAGCGTTGCCAGTCCAAGATTAAAGACCGGATCGGTAGCAGTTCCTTGTTTGATAATAAATTTCTTCTGTGATCCTTTACCACGAATTGTAAAGACATTTGGATTGATTTCATCACCAAGGCAATGAATATATTCACCCTCAAGTGTTACATCATCGATGATTTCAAAGAGTACGTTTTGATCAATTTCAACAACTGAATTGAGGCCGATATCAAAGGTGCGAGGGCTTATACGCAGGAGGCTTACATTGCGTAATCTGACCGTTTTGCCAGGAGCAACAATAAATTGTGCATTGTTAGGATCGCTAAACATGATGCGTGCTCCTTGGCCATCGATAGTTAAGCTTGGTCCTGCTGGATTGATATAAATTTGTTTGACGGGCGGAACGTCACAGTTTCTTGTCATCAGAACATCACTAGTGACGGGAGCTGTGACAAGGGTACAGAGATTTGATCCGCCAGCGATGATGGCATTGCTGTCAATGCGATGCAGATAAAGCATGGTGTTGCTGGTAATTCTACAGCAGTAGAGCAAGGCATTACTGGTTTCTCGAGCAAGCCCGGTGGTCACGCTAGAAAGATTGATAATAGCGTTGCTATTAACACGATCGCCATA
>JAHFBS010000122.1:0-2378 GCA_023249895.1 bacterium
AAAAAATGAGTATCAGAAGATAGCGTGCTTTTGAAAAAATCATACGTGGGCCTTTCTTATACAAATTGCATAATGCTTATGTAAGAATTTTTGAAGTTGTGACACAGTAAATTCCATCCCTTGAGCCAGTGATACGAGGCATAGAGCGCAAGTGCCTTTTGGTTGGGAACATAAAAGCCCGCAGCGGCCTTAAAGTCAGCGTTCCTGTTGCATACAAAAGCGCGGTCTGCAAGATAGACCAATTTGCATCCTCCTGTTGCATCATCAGGATTAATGTTTTGTGGTAGGTAGAGTTTGAAAAGTACGGCAAAATCTGTTCCCTTGATAACCGGGGAGTATTGACCGGTATTGTCACTTGTTAATAGATAAAGCATGCCATTTTCATCATTAACAAAATTAATATTTTGTGGAGCTTGTCCTGGTTGAAAATATCCCCAGCTTCCGGATGAGGAGACAAAATCTGCAGGAGTAATTGTGGCTATTTTGGCGAAGTATCGTTCTTGTGCAAGATTGGTACTGGTTGAATAGTAAAGGACGAGCGTAACCCCTGCCCAAACACCAATCAGATAGTGTCCATCAGCAAGGCGTGTTAAGGCAACTGCTCCACAGCTTGCATTATCCGTTGGAAGTTCGACAGAAAGTTTTGCAAAATTGAGCACACCATCCTGGCAATCCATAGCATAAAAAATGACTTTCCCGTTGCCCCCAGGTCCTTCCATGGGAATTGCAAGATATCTTCCACAGGTCTGTATGCCGCCTGGATGAATGTAGCCTGGTGCATCTTCGGTAAGATTGAGCATGCCTACAATTCTATCTTCTCGCGATTGGGCATATCTAAAGGGGCCTTGCCCGCTTTGTGATGACAGGTGAATGACAAAGAGGTGTGCGGCTGGTCCAAATTCTATATCAGTATCAGCGTGATTATTATTGCCAGTTACCAGTACATAGTTTCCAAGTCCTAAATATTCAGGCAACCGGGCAATTCCTTGAAAGTGATTGTTAAGTCCTCCTATAGGAATGAAAGCGCAGCAAGAGCAGCCAACAAAACCAGCATTGTGTAAAAAGCAATCACGGTAACGGCAGTGAGCATCAGGGATTATAGGCTTTGTTTTTTCGGCATTGTAATTATAGGCCCCCAGGTTTATCCCCTGATTGCAGATATTTAAGAACTTTTCTTCAACATTTTGAACCCAAGGATTGTTGTGAATGCTGCCTTGGACTGAAATAGGTATCTGAGAAAAAATGCCCAAAATACCGGTGATAAATGGTATAAAAGTACACAGAACTTTTTTTTGTAACATACGATCTCCTCTCTTGTTATAAAAATACTGACGTATTCCTTCTATACATCAAAAGTATCCATGGTGGTCAATAATCCAAGATTTTAGCTTTCAAATACCTAATTTGTGGGCTATTCTATGAAACTTTTAGACACCATGGCGAGAGCTTGGTACACTAAAACCAGCTACAAGAGATGATTTTACAGACCCTTTTTACGATATGGTTAGGAACAATGAGCTTTAAGCAAAGAGTAGATATCCGTAATATCGCAATCATAGCCCACGTTGACCATGGAAAGACTACCTTGGTTGACCAGATGCTGCGTCAGTCGGGAACCGTTGGTAAAGAGAGCGAGATGGTCGAGCGCGTCATGGATTCAGGGGAACTTGAACGTGAACGTGGTATTACCATTCTTGCCAAAAATACCTCTATTAAGTTGCCCGAGGCAAAGATCAACATTGTTGATACCCCTGGCCACATGGATTTTGGTGGTGAGGTTGAGCGTACGCTCCAGATGGTTGAAGGTTTCTTACTCCTTGTAGATGCTGCCGAAGGCCCATTGCCAGGTACGCGTTTTGTGCTTCAAAAGGCATTGCAGCTTGAACTTAAACCTATTGTTTTGATTAACAAAATTGACCGTAAAGATGCCGATATTGAACGAACCGAGCGAACCATTCACGATCTTTTCTTGGATCTTGCAACCCATGAAGAACAACTTGATTTTCCTGTTTTGTACGGATCTTCACGTATAGGATTTGCTTCAACTGATCCATCGGCACGTGAAGGAAGTTTACAACCGTTATTTGATACGATTGTTAAACACGTTCCAGTTCCATCCCAAGAAGATGATGATCTGCGTATTTTAATTACAAACCTTGATCATTCAGATTATGTTGGACGTATAGCAATAGGCCGCGTATTTAGCGGACAAATATCGCTTAATAAGCAAGTTATTGCTTGTAAAGACGCCTATGTTGGATCTCCTGTAAAAATTATTAAAATGTACCTCTTTGAGGGTATTAAAAAAGTTGATGTTCAGACGGCTGAGTTTGGTGACATTATTGCTCTTGCCGGTGTTGACGAAGATATTACGATTG
>JAHFBS010000122.1:2388-3376 GCA_023249895.1 bacterium
GACGTAGGCAAACCAGTTCCACTTCCCTATGTTGCTGTCGATGAGCCAACAATATCGATGTATTTTTCGGTTAACGATTCGCCTTTTGCAGGTCGTGATGGCAAATTGCTGACCTCGCGTCAAATTAGAGATCGTTTGTGGAAAGAAAAGAGAACTAATCTGGCATTGCGCGTTGAAGATACCGATTCTCCTGATACGTTCAAAGTTTCTGGCCGTGGTCAGCTGCATCTTGGTATTTTGATTGAAACTATGCGCCGTGAAGGATTCGAGCTTCAACTTTCAGCTCCAGAAGTTATTTATAAGACGATTGATGGCGTTAAATGTGAACCTTATGAGCTTTTGACGATTGATATCGAAGAAGAGCATCAAGGCGTCATTATGGAAAACTTAGGTCGTCGCCGTGCCCTTTTACAAAATATGATTCATCACGGTAATAAAAAGATTCGTTTAGAGTTCAAAATTCCCGCACGTGGTCTTCTTGGCTTCCGTAGCCAATTTATGACCGATACGCGTGGTACAGGCCTTATGAGCCACCGCTATTTTTCATATGAACCTGATGCTGGACCAATTCCAGCGCGTACTAAAGGTGCAATGGTTTCTATGGAAAACGGTCCTGCGACGGCGTATGCGCTTGATGGTTTGCAGCCTCGCGGCATTCTCTTTATTGCTCCTCCTGAAGATATTTATGAAGGCATGATTGTTGGTGAACATAGTCGCGATAACGATCTTGATGTTAATCCGGCTAAGAAAAAGAAGCTTACCAACATGCGTGCGTCTGGTTCAGATGATGCTGTTCGCCTTGCACCATGTCATGGCATGACGCTTGAAGCAGCAATGGATTGGATCAATGATGACGAGTTGATTGAGGTAACACCAAAGACGCTTCGTTTGCGTAAGCGCTATCTCAAGCCAAGCGATCGTAAGAGACATGAATAGTTTATAAGCTACGATATAATCATCGTTGCTTGTTATGAATAAGCACAACGAC
>JAHFBS010000123.1 GCA_023249895.1 bacterium
CCAAATCTTGGTCATACCGAACTTGAAATATATCAGTTCAACGGGGTCTCTTTATCATTACTTACAAGTACACAAGTCCAAGCACTTGTCTTTACATTTTCAGTCCATTGGAGTCCTGATGGGAACTATCTGGCAATAGGAGGACAAAATCCTTATAGCGGTCACACAGAAAGTGAGATTTATCAATTTAATGGAACATCTTTAACACTCATAGCGCCAACTATGCAAATCCCCTACAATAACGCCATTTATTCAGTTGATTGGCACCCTTCTCAAAACTATTTGGCGCTTGCAGGATATCCAAATACAGGTGGGGGAAGTACTAATGAATCGCTAGAAGTATATGCTCTTTCTTTTGCATCTTTTGCTTACGCCCGACAAGCTCCTTCAACCGGAATTGTTTATGGTGATAGCGCAAAAGGCAATGCGTATGATGTGAGGATTAATATGCTGTCCGGAGCACAGACTGATTTGTTTGGCGTCATGAACTACGATAACGTTAATTGAAAACTACAGCGACACAGAAAAAGCAGGATGGGCAATTCGCCTATCCTGCTTTTTGTTTCAACACATTCTTATATCGTATTTTTTGCTTCTTCTAACCAATCGTTAACGCGCACAAATTCGCCAAGATATTCGATATATTCATAAAAAACAAAAGCGCGTTCGAGCATTTTTTTTCGGACATATGAACCTGGACATGATTTAAAAAAGGTAACGGGTTTTTTATTGGCAACAGATTTAATAGCTTTAGCAAATTGCTCAATGCAGCTGCGTTCGTTATATCCAGTTACCCACGAACACTCAAGAACAACTGTCCGATCTCCGGTCGATTTGCCACGAAGTATAAATAAGGATTTACCTTTTTTTGACAAAAAATATTGGATTTTAAGATTGCCGGAAAACAATTCATCATCAACCGCATCAAACCACGCAGCCATGTTCCTTTCTTTGGCAAGTTGCTCAAGAATCACCTCACGATTATAGGGCTGCATGTCGTACGACCACTTGCTTTCAATCAAGAAGGTATCGGTCACCACATCGTATTCGGTATCTATAAGATCAATTCGCTGTTGATCTTTGAATATCGTTTTATAGCCATCTCTGAAATAAAATCCCAATCTAAAACCAAGAACATTCACACTTAAGTATTCTTGCGCAAACAGGCCAGATTCTAACTCAAAAAGAATTCCAGGATCTTTTAGTTGTTGAAGTACGATCGACAGGCCCGGCAACGTTTTGCTGAATTTCTTTTGTGCATAAAGGCCCAAAACAAGGGCCCGATCTTCTTCTTGAAAATCGGACAACTGCTTAAATGCAGCAGACAAAGGGGCGACGATTATACAACACACTATAATGCATTTACACCACAGCTCACTCACATTCACCCCTTTTAATTAATAGATATCACACTCCTATCGTCCCACGTTTGATGCAGCTAATTTTTTGCATCAGAGATCATGCGTTTGTGTAGTTTTGTCAACGACTGTCGCACACGCATCATCCCCTTCCAGGGATCGCCACCACGTTCAAGACGCTTAAATATATTTTTTATGGTATACGTATCAGCCGAAATTCTACCTCCTTTCAGTTCTTTCCAATCCAGTGGTGTCGCAACGGGAGCCTTATCTCTGGCACGTACTGCATAGGGACACACACCAGTTTGAGCATAGGCATTGCGTGTTACATCAATATATAAACGACCATGACGCTTGACCAAGCGAGGCTCAAGCGTAAATTTTTTTGGATCCTGAGCAATAAGTTTTTCTGCTATATAACGAGCACATAAGCGCACATCATCAAAAGATGTTGTACGATCAAGCGGCACCACAATATGCAGACCGCGCGAGCCGGTCGTCATAACAAAGGAACGTAAGCCATACTCATCCAACAAAGAATGTAACGATACGGCAGCCTGACGCACGAGAGAGAAGTCATTATGTTTTCCCGGATCAAGATCAAAAATCATACGATCCGGATAATCGAGCTTATCAACACGACTCAACCAAATATGAGGCGTAATGCATGCCTGATTAGCAAGGTATACGAGCGTTGCTGCATCATTGCACACCACATAGGTATTTCTTCCACCCTCTTTTGAAATTACCGCACGATTAATCCAGTCTGGAAAATAGTCACCGATATCTTTTTGGTAAAACCCTTCATGCATAATTCCATCAGGATAACGGTGCATGGTAACGGCACGATCTTTCATATAGGGCAGCATATACGGAGCAATTTGTTTGTAGTAATCAATCAGCTCTCCTTTGGTGATGCCATCGTGAGGGAAAAGAACTTTATCAAGATTTGAAACCTGCAATGCGCGTCGCCCCACCATATACGGTGGATCATCATCTTTACCTGCAGAACGTTTTGTTATTTGTGCCATCGTTCGACCAGTTTTTACCGAAATATCATCTCCCGAAAAACAAGCATCATCATGGCGCGCATAGCTATCATTCATTTTGATCAACAACCACTGCTGCTTTTTTTGACCCTCACGAAGTTTGGTGCGTACCAAGGCGTAAGCACCCTTTAATTTTTTGCCACGCATTTCTACTTCGATGCGGCCCTCTTTAACACAACGGGACATAAATACCGGAGTTCCATCTTTCTCTCTGATATTCCGATAGGTCCCCTTATCCCACACCATCACGGTGCCAGCTCCATAATTACCGGGAGGAATAACTCCTTCAAACGAGGCATAGTCATAGGGATGATCTTCGGTTTGAATAGCAAGACGTTTGGTTGCAGGATTGCGCGGAATACCTTTAGGCACCGCCCATGATGCGAGAACGCCATCAACTTCAATACGAAAATCGTAATGAAGATGGCTTGCATCATGCTTGTGCACTACGAAAAGAGGGCGCTTTGTGGTGCGCCCTCTTTGCTTGCCGCTCGGCTCTGTAGTCGAAGTAAAATCTCGTGCTTTTTTATATGCAGTAAGTTTCTTTTTTGATGTTGCCATAACTTCCTCTCCACTCCCACATAAAACACACCATACGATGATGAAACATATGTTTATGCGCATTGTTTTACACCTTCATTACTAATCCATCATGCGCAAGTACCACGTCAACTCCATATTTCTTACCTAAGGCTGCAACTTTTTGTGCTGAAGCTTCAGGCTTGGTAACAATATCGGTTCCACAGTGCGTAAACACCGCGCGTGCAACCTGTTCTTGCTGGCACCACCGTAACTGCTGCGCAATACTGGTATGCCCAAAAAGGCGCTTGCCTCGCTTGAATACACGAGGATTATCTACCCGAGCGCCATCACCAATATAAAGATCAACATTCTTAAGCGCTGCAGCGCGACGACGAATGTAGACAAGATCTGGAATATAAAAAATTGTTTTGGTGCCATCGGTAA
>JAHFBS010000124.1 GCA_023249895.1 bacterium
GCAACACAATCGCTGATAAGTTTTGTACAGGTGACGCCAAGCGCTTGCGCTGCTGCTACTGATTCTGATGAAGGATCAAATCCGGTAACGGTATGTTTGGCTTTGAGTAGTCGATAAGCAATTGCATTGCCCATACGGCCTAGGCCAATTATTCCTATATTCATAACTCCTCGCATTCTTCTTTTTTGAAGGGACTTTCAAGTGAATAAATAACATTATTTTGATAGACGAGAGCTGCATCATAAATTCTTAATAAAAAGTCCGGAGTACGATACATAGTTAGAGGTAAAAACTGATGATCAATGCGTGACGATGCGGTGAGTTTCAGTGCCGATTGTGCGGCAACAATGAGAGTTCCCGTTTGGAAATAGACGGCTTCTACCATATTGAATTCAACAATGCCATTGATCAAAATAGTTGAAGATTCATCTTCGAAAACAAGATTATTTTTTTTGAGTCCGTGTATGGTAAGAATATTCTTTGAGAGGGGACTTTCAATGTTTTTGATCGAGGCTTGGTTTGAAGGATCGTAGATTCCATTTGACACCACGACCAATGTCGCATTCTTTGCAATAAAAAGTCGTCCCTTGATGATAATGTCATGATTAAGTGTGCAATAGCCTTGCACGATAACATCGTTTTTGATCACATCTTGATCGATACTGCTGTTAGTTATTTCTGTGTATTTTATTTGCATAGGACAGAGTGTAGTTGCGGTGAGTATGCTGAGGGTGAGGATGAGAAACTGTTTGTTCATGTTCTTTATGATCTCCATTGTAAACGTGAATCGAGTGATGCTGTTTCCTTTGGCCCATCGCTATTTTTTGCATACCGATATAATTTAGTCTTGAGCCCTTTAATAGCTTTAATAATTTTCCATGACCAATCAATTTCATCTTCGCGTACAAATGCAAAATGATCGCCGCGTATAACGTCGGCTAAAAGGACCTCGTATGCTGCTGGTGTGTTGGGGCCCCAATGTGCGCTGTGCGAGAAATTCATAGTAGCCGGAACAACACGATTGAAGGTCCCGGGTGATTTAACATTCAATTCGAGAAAAAAACCTTCATCTGGCTGAATTTTGATGGTCAGATAGTTGGAATCCATAGGACAAAAATCAAGCAAGCATTTAACCATTTTGAATTTGATATGCACGCTTGCCTCATCACGTTTGAGATGTTTGCCAGTTTTCAAATAAAAGGGGACGCCTTTCCAGCGGCGATTATTAATAAGAAGTTTTACGGCAGCAAAAGTTTCTGTTGTTGAATGTGGATTAACATTTTTTTCTTTGAGGTAGCCGTCATATTGCCCCAAAATCGCCGCAGAGGCTTTTACTTTTGAAAGTACCTGTACCTTGCAATCGCGTAAAAATTCTGCGGTTAATTTTTCGGGCGGTTCCATGGCAATAAGAGCAAGGATTTGAAGCATATGATTTTGAACAACATCATTAAGTGCGCCACATGCATCATAAAAAGCGCCACGATTTTCAATGCCAAGCGTTTCGCTCAAAACAATTTGTACTGAATCGATGTGTTCGCGTCTCCATAATGGTTCAAAAATGCGATTGGTGAATCGAGCCAGCGCGATATTGGCGACCAATTCTTTGCCCAAATAATGATCAATTCTAAAAACCTGCTTTTCGTCAAAAACTTTTCTGATGGCTCTATTAATCGTTCGTGCTGATGTTAAGTCATAGCCAAATGGTTTTTCGTAGACTACGCGTGCCCATGTGCCGTGCTTGGTCAAACGTCCTTCTTGATGCTTTTCAGCAATGCCGTATGATGCAAGATTTTTGGTGATAACGGCAAAGTGTTGTGGCATGGTTGCTAAATAAAATAATCGGTTACAACCAAGCTTATGACTGCCCTCGACGCTTTCAATAAGGTCACGAAGTCCTTGGTAGGCTTTTTTATCGTGAAAATCCATTTGATAGTAGTAAAGTCGTTTTTGAAGCTTAGCCCAGACTTGGGGATCAATCGTGGGGATAAATTTGCGTGCTTGTTCAAGGATGTCATGCATTGTTGTTGCGCTATTAGCAACACCAACGAGTGCAAAGTCGCACATTTTTCCTGAAGCAGCCAATTTGTAAATTGCCGGTATGAGTTTACGTTTGGTTAGATCGCCTGTTGCTCCAAGGATGACAAAAACGCACGAATCTAAACATGTGTTTTGCGCTTGTTCCATGCTTTGCCCCTTATTAAAAAATTCCACGTTTTTTTAATTCTTCGACAACATGATCGTGATCTTTGCAGAGAATTCCATCAATGCCAACATTTTGTGCGCCTTTGATGTTGGCTTCAAGATCATCAATAAAAAGGCATTCATGGGCGTTAAGATTGTAAGTGGTAAGCAGATGATCATAAATTTCTTTTTGAGGTTTGATCATCTTAACTTGGTATGAAAAAACAGCGCCATCAAACAATTTTAAAAAATCATACGAAGCAATTCTTTGATGGGTAAGTGAGAAGAGATTAGAAAGAATGTAGGTATTAAATCCTTTGGCGCGTACAGCCTGAAGTGTTTTTACGCCTTGATCAATAGGGAGAAGCTGATCAATAACATGCTGTAAAAAAATGTTGCAGTGTTCTTTGCATGGCTTATCGGGAAACCGTTCGGCCAATTGAGTGAAGGCTTGCTCAGGCGTAAGAGTGCCGCGATCTATTTCTGCATATTCTGGCATGTGTATGATGTCCAACAGATACCATGGCTTTTCGGCGTGTTCTTTAAAAGCGCGTTCAATAAGTTCTTGCGGTTTGAAATGTACTAAGACCCCGCCTAGATCGAAAATTATGTTGCGATACCGTGAGTGCGGCTTCTTGAGCATGAGCTGAAGCGTTTTTTTCTCAGAGCTCATGAGACTCCTCTCTGTCGAAGTTATGAGCGTGCTTCAAGATCGGTCGTCAAAAACTCTTTAAGAAAAGTAAGTCGTTTGGTGCCTTTATCATTTCTGATGCCCATGGCGATTGCTTTAGACTGGCCGATCAAGATACACAATTTTTTTGCGCGTGTGATGGCAGTATAAATCAAATTTCTTTGGAGCAGAATAAAGTGTTGCATGAAGATGGGAATAATGACACAGGCAAATTCAGAGCCTTGGCTTTTATGTATGGAAACGGCGTAAGACAGGGTCAGTTCGTTAAGTTCAGTAAAATCATAAGTAAGATTTCTTTCGCCAAAGGTAACGGTAAGTTCATGATCGATGGTATTGATGTCGGTGATGGTGCCGATATCCCCATTAAAAACAAATTTATCGTAATTATTACGAATTTGCATGACGCGATCAGAGACTTTGTAAACAGTGCCGAATTGAGTTGCTTGTTTAGTAGGATTTTCAGTTGGATTGAGAATCATTTGAAGTTCTTGATTGAGCCG
>JAHFBS010000125.1 GCA_023249895.1 bacterium
AATCAGGAGCATCAGGATTGATGTAATCAAAAGCCAGTACAACATCAAAATGCTCGCAATCTGCAAGCTTTTCTAACTCTTGCACCGACATTTTTTTATCAAGAAGAATGATATTTTTGAGCTGCGCATTTGCACGACAAAGATCTAAAAGGCGTGGCGCTTCAAGAGATGAGGTCGCATCATCTTCAACCATAACACACGTCGCCTTATAATCATGTGCAATACGAAATGAGAAATAACCATGCCCTGCACCAAGATCAAGAACTGTAAGAGGTCGTTTATACCGGTCAAGTATCGGTTTGAGCGCCTCATAGCGACGTTGACAATCAGCCACCCCTTTTTGCACCGTCACATTATCGATAATAATATCCTGATCTTGATAATGTCGTACGGCATACGCATGAAAAACAAAAAAAGATACCAATTGAGCTATCAACAATTTTGAAGAAACATTATGCACCATATTTCTATCCCACGTACCATAAGACGCCAAAAAGATAACACCACGCGTCACGAGTATGATTACCAGCAGTATTCCAGAGAAGATATTTTTGCAAATTAGCAAAATATTACCAGATCACCTATCATCGGGTAAATTGCCGTAGAAAATTCTAGGAGAAAATAAGGATGCATCAATTTTAAGCTTATCAAGATTTGAATTGCGGATAATTTTGGGGATCGTATTCGTTATGCAACCATTCACGACCACGCCAGACCGTAATCAGAAATTTTTTCGCCGGATACAACGATTCGCTATGTCGATGCCACAAAGAAAGTTCATTAAGCGCATCTGCGTTACTTTTGCCTTGTTGATCCATCGCCCACAATGCTGAAACTTCACCGGTACGGTCAACGCCCGCACGACAGTGCACTAATATGGGACGTGGGGCGTGGTCAAAGACATCAAGAATTGCCAAGAGGTTTTTCTTGCTTGTTAAGGTATTTGCACTGGTTGGAATATCAAACATAACAACATTATGACGATCAGCTGCATTTTTTTCATCAATATACCATTGTTGTTCAGGATGCTTACCACGTAAATTGATAATTGTTTTTATGCCATAATGCTTGATGTATTCATCAAAAGCATCGCCTGATAACTGCCCTGAGCGATATAAAGCTCCGGCTTGCACAGCACAGAAATTGTCCTGATAAATACCCTCTTTAAAATCAACCGGATCCATTGGGACGAATTTGTTAGGTCCGGGAACAACCTGCGTCAATGGTCTGAAAGGATTTTTGATCAAGAATTTTTTATCGAAGGGATTATTAATGGCATACTTGGCTACTTTTTTCCAAAATCCCTTGGCAGCAACGGGAAACCCAGGTGCCAACATCACGCATACAATTACAAAAATTCTATATCTTTTTTTAATACTATTCATAAAAGCTCACACGGCATATGTATAAAAGTCTTAGTTATGAACGACATTGAGGATAATTTTTGGGATCATATTCGTTGTACAACCATTCTCGACCACGCCAGATTTTGATTAAAAATCTTTTTTCTGGGTGCAACTGTTTATTATGACGGTACTCTGGCACAAGTTGCTCGAGCGCTTCATTGTTACTTCTGCCCTGCTGGTCAATTACCCAAAGAGCTGAAGCTTCGCCTGTGCGGTCAGCTCCCGCAAGACAGTGCACCAATAGAGGACGTGGTGCATGATCAAACGCATCAAGAATAGCCTTGAGATTTTCTTTACTTGTTAACGTATCTGCATCAGCGGGAATATCAAACAGCATAACCTGATGGCGATCTGCGACTTCCTTTTCATTCACATACCACTGCGCTTCAGGATGTTTACCACGCAAGTTGATAATCGCTTTTATGCCGTAACGTTTAATATAGGTAGCAAGTTCATCACCTGATAATTGAGCCGATCGATAAAGCACTCCTTCTTGCACCACATGAAAATTGTTCTGATGAATGCCTATGGAATCATATATATCAATCGGAACATATCTATGAGGACCGGGAACAATTTTGGTGAGCGGCCGTACCGGATTTTTGATCAAGAACTTTTTATCGAAGGGATTATTAACGGCATACCTGGCTACTTTTTTCCAGAAACCTTTGGCGTACAGACAATGCCCCGCTATCATCATCAGGCATCCAGCAATTATAATGTTTCTTTTGAGACCAGTATTCATGCAATCTCGCCTGAGACCTTGTCGCTGTGTATGGTCATTACTGCATCTGTTTCTGCGTCAATAATGTTTATCGTAAAATTTTCTGAAAATTTATCTTTAGGAACAAAAATAATTCCGCTGGCTGTTCCAAAAGGGCCAATGAGCTGATCGGTCAATTCTTTGCGCGCAAAATCTTGGTCAAGCTTGTAATTGCAGACATATGATCGTACGCCATCAACAAGAGCAGGAACAATAAGCACCCACAATACAATACCAGGCACGCCATATCCCATTGAACGTTCAAGCGTTTTGGTATGCATATGACGAGCAACTTTTACCGTAGGAACGGTTGGGAGACTTATCTTGTCACGTGAAAATCTAAAATATTGTCTGGTATTATTGGTAATCGTTATGAGAATGGGCTGATAGCCTTTTGCCAAAGCATCGCGGCCAAGATAGCGCTTACAATCATTCTTGGTAAAAACATGATACGCAAAAGACACACGCGACTTTGGTGCAGCAACACCATGCACAACCGCCTTACCCAAAGGCTCAGCTTTATAGCGCGCACACCCGGCAAGACAGGCAAGTCCTGCAACAACAAAAAATAATGATAAATATTTGCTCGACAGCATAATAACCCCCATAAAAATCCCTAAATAACCGCCATTACTTTCATTTTACCCTAAGCCGCGTACCCCAACAAAGGCCCCATTTGAAAGGGATATTGCAACACAATTAATTCAATTTGAATATTTATACAAAAAATTGATAATTTTAAAAAACTCTATAAAGTTAAATGATTTTTGTTATTTTATAAATCTTCTTACCAAAAGGTTATTCTTTATCTATGACATCAAAGATACGTCACAAAATCATTCCAGAGGTTTATCTTATCCTGATCAAAAACGAGAACGTTCTTCTTATTAGGCGATCAAACACTGGATTTGAGGATGGCAAATATACGCTTATTGCTGGCCACGTCGAAGCTGGAGAATCTTTTACACAAGCTCTTGTTCGAGAAGCACACGAAGAGGCAAACATAATTCTTAGGCCGGAGCATTTAAAAGCCGTTCATATTATGCATAGAAAATATACGAATGAAGAACGGATAGGGGTATTTTTGCAGGCAACA
>JAHFBS010000126.1 GCA_023249895.1 bacterium
AAGTGTATCAAGAAGCGCTGTATATGGCTTAGAAATGCTTCTTAGCCATACTTCGCCTGTCCGCCATAGCACAAAGTGCGACGGCTGGAAACTTTGGAGTGGAGGTGGATACGGGAAGACCTGATGTTGTTCAGATATGAAAAACAAAACGTTGCAACACTACCGTGTCTTTAGAATCAATAAAGTAACGTATCACTTTGTTACAACGCATCAGAAATAAAAAACTTTCACAAAAGAAATATTTTCTATAAAATTCCTAAGTTCTCGAGAACGCATATTAGTTAAACTATTCTCATTACTTCATAGAAAAAGGAAATATATGAAGCCTATCCCCTTGCGTTCTCTAAAAATACTGCTGTTATCACTTTTTGCGGTTTCGCTAAATTTATCTGCAACGTTCTGGCAGATACCCGACGAAGCTGTCCATTGTTCATATCGTCTTGGACATGTTCAAGTTTTGCATGATGATGATACCGGCTGGTCGATTATCGATAATGATGGTTGTCCGATTCAAGTTGAAGACTGCTTTGTCGATCAGAATATTCGTTATATCGAAAATGAAGATCTCATTAAGGCCGTTGGTACTTGTTACTATGACGTTTTTTCCTTTGATACTAAAACAGATGAAATATTAGAAACGTTTACCTCTTATACCAATGGCTATCTTGTTGTCGGCATAACTGATAATGGCGAATACACCATAAAATTCTTTATGCGCGGTCCTGGCGGTGGCAAGTTTCTAGGTTGGACTTTAGGTATTGGTCTTAAAGCGATTGGTTATGCTGTTATCTGTACCACATGCGGTCCTGTTGGATGGGGTGTGGCTGCTGCGGGTGTTATAGCAACAACAAAATCTGCTCTTACTTCATGGGGTGTTACTAAAGGTTTAAAAGCTTTAGATACTGCAGCTAAACTTAAGAACGCCCATAAAGCTATGAAGGCTCTGGCTAAGGCAGAAGAAGCTGTTGAAAAGTATAAGAAAGCAGGTCAGACAGCAGAAACTCTTAAGAAGCTCAAGGATGCTACCGAAGCACTCAATAAAGCTCGTAACGTAGTTAATCAACTTACTGCAGTTAAGGCAGCGGGTACGGTACTTAATGCCGCTTCCTATGTGAGTGATAGAGTAGACGTAGCAAAATCTGGAATAGATGCTGGCAAAGCAGGATTGGATGTTGCAAAATTAGCGGGTAGGGTAAGTGCTGAAGCAATGATTAATCCAATGGTTGCTGCTGTTGATGCTGTTGGAGATATTGGTCAATTTATTGGTGAATTAATTCCTGGATTTTAATTAACCCTACGGTCTATACAACATGATGATTGATTTTTTAAAGCTTAAAACTTCCAAACCATTTCATGACTGGGTACTGAGGACATTTGATCGGCTTTTTCCGAATGCAGGTGCTATGACGCCAAAAGGGTGTGCGATCATGCTGCTCTCTACCTTTCTGCTTATATTCGTACTTTTTTACATTTATTTTTCACACCCTCGTAAGATACACAAATTCGAACGTAAACAGATTATGGGTAAAAAGATATGTATTGTAGCTCCGTATTGGCTTGCCAAGGAAATCATCATGTTTGTTGGCAATAAATTACGACGTAAAAAGCGCTGAAATTATTCTGGTGAAATTGGGGCCATAGGCTAAGAACTTATGGTCCTTAGTGGGTTAGAAATGCTTTTTGGCGAACTCTCGTCCTGATCCTGATTTCAAATATTTTTCGAATTCAGCAGCTTTAACTTCATCACGGAATGCAAAATATGCGTCAATTTGCCATGGCTTATACTTTGCGGTATGGACTGATTCGCCGCCATTATGATCAGCAAAGCGTTGTTTAAGATTTTTGGTGTAACCAATGTATCTTTGATCCGGATGATGTATCGATCTGAGAATGTAAACGTAATACATGAAGAATTGCGCCTATGCAAAAGGAACGAACCCGCCTTCGCCTGGGCCTTGGCCGCCGGAGCAAAAATCTTTGCGCAGGTGGCTACGGCGGGCACCTACGTCAACCTTACTTTTCAATCTTTATCTAGAAACCTTCAATGATTTTGGCCCTGGCCGCCGGAGCCTTGGCGTAGGTGGCTGGGAAGAGAGGATTCGAACCTCCGTAACTGGATCCAGAATCCAGGGTCCTGCCACTAGACGACTTCCCAATAAATTTAAGATCTTAAATTTATAACAGAAATCACCGTTTTTGACAATTTGTCTGAGCGAGTTTTAGATGTGTGCAAGCTCAACAATATGATTAGTTGTCGGTGATGATAAGCGGTTTGTTGAGGCCGCCTCTAAAATAAAGATTTTCGCGGCATGCTGTTTTTTGAGGCTCATCAAGTTCAAGTACCGTGCATTTAGGAATTGGTTCTGTTTTGCCTAAATGTTTGTAGGGCCAGTACTGACGCCCATAATTCCTGATTTGTGAGCGGTGAAGGTGACAGCACTGAATTGAATACGATGGATTTGATACGATCAGTCCGCTTTGTTGCGCCTGATAAGCAATTGCCGGATCACAACCTAAAATGCCCATTTTTATTGCATCGAATTCAAAAGGGCGCAGTGGCGTTTGAAATATCCAGACGTCCTGAGAGTAGCCAAGTGGGTAAAACTCAACAAGGTCTCCCATACTGGTGACATCCCAACGCGTTAATGCCAAAAATTTGTTGCGCAAATCACATGGTTCAAGAAGCGTTAAGGTCTCGTTAAAAAATATGTCGGCATTGCTGACAATGACGCGACAGTTGGGATATTTTTTATTGGCGATTTTAAAGAAATCACCAAATGATGCACGCTCGGCAATATAAGAGATGATGACGTTGTGAGATGTAAGGTAATCAAGAATTTCACTTCCCTCTGCATCATCTTTTGCCGTGTCATAAAGGACGTGAACAGTGTCGATTGAAGGGTGCCGTAAATTCTTTTCAAGACAGGTTATAAATTCTTGTGCGCGGTAGGGATTTTTTTCGTTGTACAATGTGGTGAGAAGTTTGAATTTGCCGGTTGCTCGCTGTTCGTCGCCATTTCCTTGCAGGTGAGAAATTCCAACGAGCATGGCACCAAAAAAATAAAGACAACGCATCGAAAAAGAGTTCATTGATTTTTCTCCGTAACAAAATTTAGAAACGTAGGCCCGTTTTAAGAGTGGCGCTCCACATATCAAAGGAGTGATTGTACTTGGTAAGTTGCCCTCCTAAAGAGCAATACCACGAGGCTTTGTTGCGTGGAAATACAAGACCCAGATCATATAAGAACGAAACCAAAAG
>JAHFBS010000127.1 GCA_023249895.1 bacterium
AACAAAATTATGGCCGCTGTAACGGCGACTGAAGCAGTGATATAAGTCTTTTTATGCTCTTTAACATGTGCTGATGCCGCATCTTTAATCTTTACTGCTTTCACTTTTGCATATGCAAGAAGACAGCGAGCTGCCATACGTATCTCAGCCGTTAAGCTTGTATTTTTTTCGATAGCATCAAGTTGTTCAAATGCCGCAGGATCAATGATTAAATCATCCTCGTGCCCAAATTCTTGTTTTTCTTGTGGTAAATTTTGTTGGGCAGATGCCACGGGCAGAGAACAGCCGATCGTAAGAGCGAGTAATAAACCTAGCGTTCGTTTCATAATGAGCCTTATTAAAAAGTATTTTCCTTTACCTTTGCCTATTTTTCCCTATAACCTTGATTTAGTCTAGTGTTTGTCATGTACCAGGTTGAAAGGTAGTGTATGACCGCCCCGACGATGCTTGTCATTTTAGATGGTTTTGGCTATCGCGCCGAGCCCGAAGGCAACGCCATTGCCAAGGCCTCAATGCCTTTTTGGCGGTCGCTTTGTGCAACCTACCCCTCAACACTGTTAGACGCGTCAGGAACAGCAGTTGGACTTCTTCCTGGTTATATCGGCAACTCAGAGGTTGGGCATCTTACCATAGGGTCAGGACGAATAGTAGACTCACTCCTCAAAAAATTTCACGATGCCATTCAGGATCAAAGTATTTTTTCAAATAAGCCTTTAATTGAGCATTTTACTCAACTTAAGCAGACAGGCGCAACGCTTCATCTTATGGGGCTGCTTTCTGATGCCGGCGTTCACGCCCATCAAGAACATCTTTATGCCCTGCTTCGTCTCGCTCATCAATGTGAACTTACCAAAGTTGTTGTGCATGCGTTTCTTGATGGCCGAGATACTGCTCCACGATCAGCAGGACGCTTTCTTGAACAACTTTCGGTGTTTTGTTCAACCTTAGGATGCGGCACGCTTGCCAGTATTCAAGGACGGTTTTATGCCATGGATCGCGATAAAAACTGGGAGCGCACCCAAAAATCATACGAAACATTGTGTGGCACAACGCCAGTACCTGAACGCGCCATCCATTGGCATGCAGTGCTCGATCAATCATATCAAGCAGGAATTTACGATGAATTTGTCGTTCCCATTATGCTCGATCCGCAAGCAACCATTAAACAAGGTGATGGCGTAATTTTTTTCAATTTCAGGCCCGACCGCGCACGCCAACTTACCGAAGTTCTCATAAATCCTTTTTTTGAATTCTTCAAAAACCCCCTTAATACGGGAAACAAAACACTCGCCTTTTGTATTACTACCACGCGTTATGATCAACGATATGCATCTTTTAATAACGATATTTTATTTGAACCTGAACAAGCCGAACATACACTTCTTGATGAAATAGCACGACAAGTAAGTCATCCTTCGGTATTTCTTATCGCAGAAACCGAAAAGTATGCACACCTCACTTACTTTTTCCGCGGCATGCGCGAAACACATCTTGCGCACGAAACACGTGCTCTTATACCTTCGATCAAAGCAAAAAGTTATGCAAAAACTCCTGAAATGTCGGCACCTATTATTACCAACACACTCATTCAGTCTCTTCGCCAAAATCCGGCAACGTTCTATGTTGTCAACTATGCCAATGCCGATATGGTAGGACATTCAGGAGATCTTGAGGCAACGATCAAGGCCTGCCAAACCTTGGATCGCCAATTATCATGTCTCTATCATGAAGTTGTTGAACAAGCACATGGTACGCTGTTTATTACCGCTGATCATGGAAATGCTGAAGAAAAGATTGATGCACATGGCAATATTATCACCGCACACTCACTCAACCCTGTTCCTTTTATAATCGTTAAAAAATCAACTGAGCGAACACTTAGTCAGGCGCCATTTATGCATAAGCCAGTATTTGGCTTGTCGCACATTGCCCCAACAATCCTTACCTCAATGCATTTGAGGATCCCATCGTGTATGGAACAAGAAATAATTGTCGTCGAGTAACAAGGGAGAGAGATATACAATGCATGCACTAAGAGAACGATTTTGGGCTACGCTGCCCCACATTCCGATAATAACTATCGTTTGGACAAGCTACCTTGTATATCGAAGTTTATGGAGCAATCGCCCCTTTTTTGACCCAGCCCTTATCCATGCACATTTATTTTCAACACTTCCCATTACGCCAATTGTTCTGACGTTTTGCACCCTTCCCATTGGATTAGGAATTATGCACTTTAAGCGAAAGTCACAATTAGTTCATGACAACGCTGAAGAAGTTTATCAATTTAATCTTTGGTTACTCAAATTCTATGGATTGGCATTTTTGGTTGCGCTTACCGGATTGCTCACGCATGTAAGCACACTCGTTTCTGTCGCAGGAATTTTTGCGCTCTTAATATCAACGCTTTGCATCGTGCAATCATTTGGAGGCGTTGTAACGGCATTTCGCGGGCGCGTGTTTCACTATTGGTATCCGTTTAAAAAAGATTTTTAAGAAGCGCGCATAAGTTTTTTGGCCAGGGCAAGCACAACTCCAGCAGCAAGAATCAAGAGAAATGGGAGCGATATCCCCAACGCAATAATGCGATGTAAGCAAATGCCCAGCACTACACAACATCCGGCAAGAGCCAAGAGCGGCAGCCACCACGCAATACGTTTTGTGGCACCGGTACGCACTGCATACCATGCTGCAAGTGAGCTCAAAAGATATGATATAACTTGCGCAAAAACAGCCATGTTTTGCAGCGGAATTTGTTCAACCGTAATCCACAAAATCAAACAACCGATAATCACTTCAACCAAGAAACTTACCCATGGAACATTACATCGATTGAGCTTGGTCAAAAATGATGTCCCCGGCAACTGATCATGACGCGCAATGGTATGAAGATTCCAACAATTGCTGGTCAGCAAAGAAAAGCAGGCTCCAATAATAGAAGCAAAAACAGCTCCATTAATTAATTGAGCAATAAGCGGATAATTGCCAAGCGCCCTAAGACCAATAGCAAGCACCGGTTCATTAATATTTTTAAACTGTTGTCCCAAGATGCCAAATGATGCCACCAAGAAACTGATATTAATTCCTGCAACAATAACAAAAGCCGTCAAGATTATACGCTTGATCGTATTACGCGCATCTTCAATCATGTTGGTAATAGCACAAATTACTTCAAATCCAAGCAGGGGGAAAATAGCAATCGGTATGGTTTGCAAAATATTTGTTACGTCCTGAATGTCCTTAAAGTTACTTGGA
>JAHFBS010000128.1 GCA_023249895.1 bacterium
TATGATGTTGATTTGTACGGCGACATTAACGTCCCCTGGAGCGAAGATAAGATCTCTCTGCTTGAATTTTTAAACCGCCTCAAGATCGGTGATACTCTTAATTTTGTTATTTATCGCAAAGGGGTTCGCAAGATATTTAAGAGTGTTTTCAAGCATACCTATATCCCTCCCGTTCGCATGATTTATCCTGAATTTGAAGATGAAGCCACTGATTATGAAATATTGGGTGGACTGGTTGTTATGCCACTTTCGCTCAATCATGCCGGTATTTTGATACAACGAGTCCCCGGGCTTGTTCGCTACGGTAATACTGAGCTACAACACGAGCCGGCATTGGTCGTTACCAACATCCTACCTAACTCTCAGGCATCCCGTGCGCGTATTTTGCATATGGGACAAATCATTGAGGAAGTAAACGACCAGAAAGTTAAAACGCTTGAAGATTTCAGAAACGCGATTCTTAAAAGCAAAGAGTCACGGTATATCACACTGCGCACCGATGAAAATTTTTATGCAGTCCTTTCGGTTGATAAGATTTTAAAAGAAGAAGATATGCTTGTTTCGCGCTATTTCTTTGAAAAATCCCCCCTTCTTAAACAGCTTGAAATCATTCCTCCTCAACTACCAACAAATAATCCTCTTCCTCAAGGGCAAATCCATGAAAAAGCGGCTTGATGTTGCACTCCTTGAACATTATCCCAACCTCTCACGCAATCAGATTCAGGGATTTATTATGCAGGGCAAGGTGTTGGTCGATGGCAAACCGGTCACCAAACCAGGAACCCCTGTTGCCGATGATGCAGAAATCAACCTGACTGCCGTCACCCCAAAATACGTGAGTCGAGCAGGATTTAAACTTGAAGCAGCACTTGATGCTTTTGGCACAAATGTTGAAAATGCCGTCATTCTTGATGCAGGAATTTCAACCGGTGGATTCACCGATTGTCTTTTGCAACGTGGCGCCAAACGCATTTACGGTATTGATGTTGGCTACGGCCAAGTACATGAAAAAATTCGCAACGATCCGCGCGTGGTACTCTATGAAAAAACCAATTTACGGCATTTAGCGTCTTTACCCGAACCGGTCGATCTGATCACCCTTGATCTGTCGTTCATTTCGCTCCTCAAAGTTATGCCGGCCCTGTGCAAACTCATTGCACCGCACGGCACAATTATTGCGCTCATCAAGCCACAATTTGAGGCAGAACGAGAAGAAGTATGCCGTGGCGGCATCGTCAAAGATCCCGCGGTTCATCAAAAAGTAATTGATAAAATTACCAAGGGAATGGCCGAATACGGTTTTAATCTCAAAAAGTTTATCGAATCTCCCGTTCTTGGTGGAACTGCAGGGAATAAAGAATTTCTTGGGTTATTCGAACGCAATTAGGCTCTGTTGGCGTTTGTCATCCCCTCCTCAGAGAGGGGATCCAGCACTTTCATTTTAGCGTATGCTTTCCTGGGTCCCCGCCTGCGCGAGGACGACTTCCTTACCACAATAGACCATAAGAAGAAATCGCGGAAACAAAAAGGGCCGAGTTTTTTAACTCGGCCCTTAAAACTTATACGTGTTTTTGGCTAACTATTGCGGCTATACTGCAACTTGACGTTGTTGCTGTGGTTGCGGAAAGTTGGTAACGCGTACAGGTTGTACTGATTGCGCTTTTTGTGGCTCAGGAAGAATGCATCCAATTCCATATACATCTGCCCATTTACCAATATTCTTCACGACAGGTGTAATTAAAAATAAAACAGCTGCGGTAGCAGAAAGAGCTAAAACAACTTTTTTTGCTTCAAGGCTGCTAAAATCTTCTATACGGTTCAGGAACATTTCCCCAATATCTTCTTTAACTTGTTTTGCTTTGTCCGTCGCCTCCATAACATCTGCCAGCTTCTCCTCTGCGCGGTCAAAGAAGGCGCACGCTTCGGCATCGGTTGAATCAAGAACCTCAAAGAAGGAATTTAAAAAAGTTATATCTTCTTTATTAAAATCCGCTTTACCATTGAGGAATTCAATCATCAAGAGGGGTTTTTTTGATGGAAGCAGAGTAACATCAAAAGCTTTAAGCATGTAATTTTTGATTGCTCTGAAGTGTTCGATTGATCCCAAAACCCATTTCATTGGCAATCCGGCTGCATATTCATCAACCAAAACTTTTCCTGTATAGCCTTCATTGGACATAAGGCCAACTGATTTCAAAGCAAGTTCAAGAGCGATTGCAAGATATGCTTCACGAAAGCCCTGATATTTTTTATCAATCTTGGTACCGCTATCGGCAAATTTGATGGTATTTCTCATTGGAATAATATTTTCCAAGTCCTCAGCATGCTTGGCCAAGCGAGGAACACCATTTTTGATCGTACCGCACAACACCGTGTTCCATTGGTTTAATGCTGGATTACATACCATCATGTAAGGAAATTTAAAGCCATCAGCAGCCTTGAAAAATACAAATGCTTGGTCGTGGCGCTTAAACTCGACATGTGCGCTCAATCCGCTTACACACAAAGCTGCAAACAGCAGAGCTTTGACAGCATTTAGCAATTTTGTTGTCTTAGATATCATAACGTCCTTTCACAACGCCGCTTTCTCAACACCTATCGCACCAAAACACGGCTTATTTTGCACGCGACTACCCATTTTAGGTAAATAATAAGTTTTTTCAAGAAATCTAAGTACCGGCCACCTAGGCTCGCCGCATCCGGCGCATCCAACTCCACCCAATAAAGAGCCCCATCAGCATAAGCGGCAAGAAGACAAAACTTGCATGCAATCCATGCCGTACCCCGGCATCCCCTACCAGCCCTGCAACAATACATAAAGGGTAGGCTGATAAGGCCAAAATCCATCGGACATACGGATGTTGAGCACAGAGAAAGAGGGCAACCACCAACAAGGGGCATAATAAAATCTGGAGAAAGTAACTGATGCGGCCAAAAAGCTTGCCCAAAATGTCATTGTAAACACCTTGAGGCAAAGCGCTTCGATAGAAAATAACACGTTTAAACATTGCTCCAACTGTAGGAACTTCAAGATTAACTCGCAACTGAGAAAAAAATGCAGGCACCACCATGATTTTATCGTGAATATCGCGTTCATCCTGCTCATCACGATCAAATTCACGTCCTTGATGAATCATAATTTTCATAGATGCAAAATCAACCTCAAAATGAGGAGCCTTAACTACTGTTTGCA
>JAHFBS010000129.1 GCA_023249895.1 bacterium
GCCGTATCAGACCTTGGCGCCGCACCGATCAATGATGGCAACTTGATTCGCATTCAACTGCCTCAAATGAGCGCATCGCGCCGTGATGAACTTGTTAAGCTTCTGGGTAAAAAGACCGAAGAATGCAAAGTATCACTTCGCAACATTCGTAAAGATTTTCACAACGAAGTTCGTGATGCTGACAAAAAACATATTATCTCCGAAGACTTTGCAAAACGTCTTGCCGATTTGTTACAAAAAATAACTGATCAATACATTGAAAAAGCTGATCAACTCAACAATAAAAAAGCGGCTGAAATCGGCCATATCTAAATTTTTCAAGGCCCTGCAATCGCGGGGCCTTTTTTTTCATCGTAACTTTCTGTACACTCGGGGAAACAAAAACAAAAAATCTCAGCCGGGTGCAAAAAATGTCACAACACTTTACCCATCTTCACCTTCACACCGAATTTTCGCTTCTTGATGGCGCAATACGTATCAATGATTTGCTTTCGTTTGCCAAAGAGCAACAGTGGAAAGCCGTTGGCATATCCGATCATGGCAACATTTTTGGCGCCGTAAAATTTTTCCAACAAGCCAACAAGATGGGGATCAAACCGGTCCTTGGCATTGAGATGTACTTTACTCCCGATGTTGCGATTAAAAACGCTCAAGAGCGCTATTTTCATATTTTGCTCATCGTACAAAATCGCATCGGGTACAAAAATTTGTGTCGCTTGATCGCATTGTCCTATCAGCAAGGCTACTATTTTAAGCCACGTATCGACTATGCAATGCTTGAAAAATATTCTGAAGGGCTTATAGCTACGACCGGTTGTTGCAGCGGTCATATTTCAACGCTTGTACGCGATGGGGCTTTGGATGTTGCCCGAGAACGCACCCAATGGTTTTTAGATCGTTTTGGCCATGATCGCTTTTTTATTGAACTACAACCCGCTGAATTCGATCTTCAGGTTCAGACCAACAAAGTACTCGTTCCCTTTGCACAAAGCATGGGGATTAAATGCATTGCAACCACTGATGCCCATTATTTGCACAAAGACGATCGCGATGCGCATGAAGTCATGCTTTCGATACAAACCAAAGATCAAATTGATAACCCTGACCGTTTTTCGTTTGGAGATTGTCATCCCTACGTCCGCACAACACAAGAAATGCTTGAAGCTTTCCCCGACATTCAAGAAGCGGTGTGGAATACTGGATTTGTTGCTGATCAGTGTGATTTCAATTTTGAGTTCGGCAAATTACTTTTTCCCCAATTTCCGATTCCTGAAACATATACACAGGCAACATACTTTGAAAAATTATGTCGTGACGGGCTTGAACAACTCAAGACGCAGGGCCTTATTCCGACGGATCAATATGCTCTTTATGATGAGCGACTACGCATTGAAATAGATCTCATTATTAAGATGGGATTTGTCGGTTACTTTTTGGTCGTCAGTGATTTTATTCAATGGGCAAAACGTCAACAAATTCCCGTTGGGCCTGGGCGAGGATCTGCCGCCGGATCGCTTGTCGCATGGACCATGCAAATTACCAACGTTGATCCTATTAGATACAATCTTCTTTTTGAGCGTTTCTTGAACCCAGAACGCGTCAGCATGCCTGATATCGATATCGATTTTTGTATTGAGCGCCGCGAAGAAGTTATCGATTACGTCAAAGAAAAATACGGACACAACTGCGTGTGCCAAATTATTACCTTTGGTACCATGATGGCCAAAGGGGTTATCAAAGACGTTGCACGCGTACTTGGCTTTCCCTTTCAGGACGCCAACGCTATCACCGAGCTCATTCCAGAGCAGCTCAAAATAACGCTCCGCGAAGCCATCGAACAAGAGCCGCGGTTAGCGCAATTGATTGAAAGCAACCCCAAAGTAAAACATCTTTTTGACATCTGCTTTAAGCTTGAAGGGCTTACACGCCATGCATCCAAACACGCTGCGGGCGTTGTCATCTCACCCGAAAATTTGGCTGATTGCCTTCCGTTATTCAGCACCCCAAAAAGCAATGACCTGGTTTCGCAGTATGCAATGACAGAGCTTGAAACCGTTGGCTTTTTGAAAATGGACTTTTTGGGGCTACAAAACTTAACGGTCATCGATCGCGCTCTTAAAGCAATCAAGGCTCATCACGGCATTGATATTAATCTTGATACAATTCCCCTTGATGATGCCAAAACATTTGAGCTTCTCTGCAAAGGTAAAACCAAAGGCGTATTCCAATTTGAATCTGAAGGAATTCAAGAAGTATTACGCAAACTTCAACCCGATCGCATTGAAGATCTTATTGCGGTCAATGCACTCTATCGTCCGGGCCCACTTGGTTCAGGCATGGTCGATGACTATATTGATCGTCGCCACGGGAAAAAGCAGGTTGTGTATATGTTCCCTGAGCTTGAACCTGTTTTGGCAGAAACCTATGGCGTTATCGTATACCAAGAACAGGTTATGAAAATAGCCTGCGTCATCGCCGGTTATACGCTTGGCGGCGCCGATATTTTACGTCGTGCAATGGGTAAGAAAAAAGTTGAAGTTATGGAGGCGCAAAAAGCTCTTTTTGTTGAAGGTGCCAGCAAAAATGGTTTTGATGCCACTAAAGCCGCTGAACTTTTTGATTTGATGGCCTACTTTGCCGGTTATGGATTTAATAAATCGCACTCTGCGGCTTATGCATTAATCGCCTATCATACTGCTTATCTTAAAGCTAATTATCCGCGAGAATTTATGGCGGCGCTTATCAGCTTTGAAACTGATAATCCCGATAATTTGACGAAGTATTTGCAAGAAATTCATGATATGGGCATTGCCACCATCCCACCAAATATCAATATCTCTGATATTGAATTTACGGCACATACCGATGGAATTGTATTCGGGTTAAAAGGCATAAAAAATGTCGGACTTGCTGCATTGCAAAATGTTTTAGAAGAACGAGCGCGCAAACCATTTGAAACGCTTTTTGAGTTTTGTAAACGCATTGATTTGCGCACCGCCAATAAACGCGTTATTGAAAGCTTAATTTATGCTGGTGCGATGGATTGCCTACCCGGTAATCGTGCACAAAAAATTGCTGAACTGGATACCATCATTGAACGCGCTCGTGATGCAAAAGAAACCAAAAAAACAGGGCAGATGGGACTCTTTGGAGAAATAATTGCTGACGCTCCATCAACCGATTCAGGATC
>JAHFBS010000012.1 GCA_023249895.1 bacterium
GTAATAAATACACGCAATAGCGATAAAAAGGAAAATGCCCGTTCCTGCCGTTAGTCCGGCAATAATAATACTTTCTTCAAGCGCAATTTTTTTTAAGAACAACCAACTGAGTAATGCGGCAGCCATGCCACCTACACGTGATGCAGCAACAATAAAACCATACGATTTGCTTGCAAAAGATGGCGAGCATACTGAATTAAGAAAACTCCAAAATGTTCCGACAACCAGTGCTTGAAAAAGATCCATGACGATTTCAAATGCCCACCCCGTAATACGATACGGAGAGGTTATCGTGTTGTGGATCCCGTATACCGGATGCATAAAAAGAATCGCAAAAACGATGGCGGCAATTGCGTAAAATCCCATAAAGCAATAAACCACCTGATGGCGGCGAAATTTATCGGTAATTTTAGCAAGGAGCATCATGGCCGGAATGGTCACAAAGATGCTTAGGAATTTTGAGATAGGCTCATACTGTCTGCCAACAAATCCTAAGAAAATTGATGTTTTAAGTGATCGTAAGATTGAGTAGGAACTGATGATGAAAAAGAAAGATAAGGCGCCGAGGATGAGCTTGATGGCATCGTATCGGTCAATGCCCAAAGATGTTTCAACCCACGATAAAAACCGCTTTCTAGCCCCGAAGTTCATTCCTCACCTTTCAATGTATAAGGGGTACTAAAAATTGTGTTACGTGTGTGCTTCTTCTGGATGGTCTCCGTTTTGTCCTATGACGCGTTTATTGGTAATGGCGTCCTGAAGGGTTTTACCAAGAAAATAAACAACTATAAGCCATAAAAAGACCAATCCGAAGCTCAAACTTAAACTTGATACAAGCGCAAATGCTGGAGAGGCGCCCTTGAGTGCTTTATTGAAAATGGACCCAAAACTTTTAGCAATACGTGAGCCAAAAGCATCGGTCCAGGTTTTGGCCTTAAACTTAATGTCTTTAGTAGTTGGAATATACAAAAATTCTCGTGTTGGATGGTTAAATGCATAGTTAAATGAACGTAATCCTACCAGTACCGCAAAGAATACATCAGCGGTAGGAAACAGATACGTGATCGTTAACATTGAGAGACAGAAGAGCGGAAAGAGGAAGAGTGAAAAACGGATGCCCACCAGACGTAGAAGTGGCGTTGTTCCCAGAAGCGATATGATAAGACCAATGGAATTAAGCAGAAAATAATATTTAGCATAAAACGCCGTCATTGCGCCAACGCTTGGCAATTGATGGTCTGCATGTACTGCGACCCACCAGTCAAAAATGACGATCATGACATCATAAAAAACGACGAGCGAAAAGATCCCGAGTACATACGGTTTTTTAACCATGATGATCAAGCCCTCAACAGAGCTTTTCAAAATCCCTATAATGCCGCTGCCAGTATGAGTTTCTCGGCTTTTGTGTTTTTCAAGCTGATAGGTGGCTTCGTAGCCGTGCATAATATTGTCAGGAACACGTGTAACTAAAAGATGTAACGCAAAGGCTGCGGCAAGAAGCATAAGGCTTCCGAAAAAAAGAGCTCCGGGAAGCAGCTGAATGCTGCTGCTTGTAGAACAGCACCCAAGGATAATGTAGAGCAGCGCTGAGGCGACGATGCCGCCAATTTTTGAACCGGATACAAGAAAACCATAGTAGTTTTTTGCATCTTTGGGATTATTTACCGAATCTGCAAATGACCAGAAAGTTGCCGAAAAAAAGGCATCAAAACTTTCCATAAAGAAATAAAACGCCCATCCGAGCCAACGGTCACTGCTTACCTGGGTATTAGCAAGGCCATAAATAGGATGGCTTAATAGGTACGCAAATATCATGCCCCCGACGGCATGGAAAATGGTATAGCAGTACAAAAGGTGGTGGCGACGTAAAACGTCGACCAATTTTGAATAAACAAGAATGAGCGGAATGATAAAGAGAAGGGAATAAAGTTTTGCCTCAGGAACCTGATAGGCACCAACCATTTTGGCAAAAATTGCCATTTTTAAAGGCCGCCAGATAACAAGCGTGCAGGACATAAGCAGAAAGGTCAGCGCAAGGTAAAAAACCTTGGAGGCGTATTCTGACTTGATACTCCACAAACTTTTCCAACTGAATTTTTGTTGGTCGTACATGGGCTTCCTCGCGGTAATGGCTGAGGTTTATTTTTTTGCCCCCCGTGGCAACCCCTTCCACGAAAGGATTGTCGTTCGGTTGTGATTTTGCGCTAGTTAAGAGGCTTTTTCCTTGGTGCAATCACACCAGAAGTATAGGGTGACATGGCAAAAAGTCAATTTTATAGAGCGATAGTTGAGATTTTGCCGTAATTGACGCATAATTCGAGGGGTTGATGATGCTCTAAAGTTTTCAAGTAGGACTATACTTTGAAAATAAAAGTTGATATCATCATTATAAAGAAATCTTCATATTGACTATCATGAGAATTTAACGTGGTAAAGGGTTATGGACGAGACATTTAAACAAGGCGAATCGGCGTTTTTGCCGGTTCTTCCGCTTAAAAATATTATTGCGCTTCCGCGCAGCATAGTGCCGGTTGTTGTAGGTCGTGAAATTTCTCTTAAAGCGGTCGATGCTGCGCTCAAGGGAAATAAAGAAATTTTTGTTACGGCGCAACGGGCTAACGATACCGAAACGCCAACGATTGACGACATTTTTCATGTTGGTACGCGTGCCATTATTGTGCAAGTTGCTCGTATGCCCAACGGGACACTCAAAATTCTTGTTGAGGGCATTGCTCGTTCGCAGATTGTTGCCGTTCAACCGGGAGAAGGTTATTTGGGCGTTATCGCACAAGATCTTCTTCCAGACCCTCTGGAAGTAAACCCTGACAATTTGGCATTATGGCGTAATCTTTTTGATCTGTTCAAAGAGTATGTCAGCCTCAATGAAAAAGTATCAGCAGATGTGTTGGGGCTTTTCCATGGTATTGAAGATATCGACTATCTTACCGATACCGTTGCTATCCAGATGCATTTAAATTTTGCTGAGCGTCAAAAAATTCTTGAAATGGTAGGGCTCAGAGCGCGTGCGCTGCACGTATGTGTGTTGCTTCGCAATGAACTTGAGATTCTTAAGGCCGAAAAAAATATTCGCAAACGCGTTCAGAGCCAAGTTGAGAAAAATCAAAAAGATTATTATCTGAACGAGCAGATGCGCGCTATTCAGCGTGAGCTTGGACGTGATGATTTCCAACATGAGATCAATGAGCTGCGTAAAAAAGCAAAGAAAATAAAGCTATCACCCGAAGCACGCGAAAAAGTTGATGCCGAATTGCGTCGACTAGAATCTATGCAAATGTCATCACCCGAAGCTTCGGTGAGCAGAAATTATGTTGAATGGATTTTGAGCCTTCCGTGGAGCGATAGCACGCAAGATACGGTGAGCATGGAAGATGCAGAAAAAATTCTTGCATCGTCGCATGCGGGCATGAAAAAAGCCAAAGAGCGCATCATAGAATTCTTGGCAGCCAAAAAATTTGCGGGTGACAACTTGCGCCGTGCGCCTATCATCTGCTTTGCCGGTCCTCCTGGTGTGGGTAAAACTTCGCTGGGTCAATCAGTGGCTCGTGCCTTGGGTCGTCAGCTGGTGCGTATATCGCTTGGTGGCGTGCGTGATGAGGCAGAGATCCGTGGCCATCGCCGCACTTACATTGGTGCTATGCCCGGCAAGATTATTCAGTCGATGAAAAAAGTTAAAGTAATTAATCCGGTCATACTTCTTGATGAAATCGACAAAATGGCAATGGATTTTAGAGGCGATCCGGCTGCTGCATTACTTGAGGTCTTGGATCCAGAATTAAATAAATCATTTGGCGATCACTTTCTTGAAGTTGAATATGATTTATCTAAAGTAATGTTTATTACGACGGCAAACGTGATTGATAATATTCCCTATCCGTTGCTTGATCGTATGGAGATCATCCAGCTTTCGGGATATACCGATCAAGAAAAGCTTGAAATAGCGCAGAGCTTTTTGCTTCCTAAGTTGCTTAAAGAGCACGATTTAAAAGAGCAGCAGGTATGTATTCCTGAAAAAATTATCAAAAAAATTATTGATGAGTACACCAAAGAAGCGGGCGTACGTCAGCTTGAGCGTGTGCTGGCAAAACTTTTGCGTAAAGGCATTTTGCTTTTACTCAAAAACGAACCAAAACAATCAGTTGTTGTTGATGATGCAATGCTTGAACAATGGCTTGGAGCTCCTTCATTCCGTCGCGATGAACAGACAAGGGAGCATACCGTTGGTGTTTCGACCGGCTTGGCATGGACTGAGGTTGGTGGCGATGTGCTTGATATTGAAGTGACGGTGATGAAAGGTAAAGGAACCTTGACGATTACCGGACAACTTGGTGAGGTTATGCAAGAATCTGCCCAAGCAGCAATGAGTTATATTCGCTCACGTGCTAAGGACTTTGGTCTTAAGGAAAATTTCTATGCCGATGTTGATGTACACGTTCACGTTCCTGAAGGAGCCATTCCTAAAGATGGGCCTTCTGCCGGTATTACCATGGCAGTTGCGCTGACCTCTGCGTTGACGCAGGTGCCTGTACGCCGCGATGTTGCAATGACCGGTGAGGTAACGTTGCGTGGTCGTGTGTTGCAGATTGGCGGACTTAAAGAAAAACTTCTTGCCGCAACACGTTTTGGTATAACCAAGGCAATTGTGCCCCAGAGTAATGCCAAAGACGTCAAAGAATTTGCACACGAACTCGATCCATCTCTCAAAATTGTGTATGCGACGCATATGGATACGGTGTTACAAGAAGCTCTTGTTGCCAAACCATATCTGAAGACGGTGCATAAACGGAAAAAGAAAAAGAGTTAAGAGTTTTTTTCTAGATCCCCGCTCGTAGGCGGGGATGACTTTTGAATGCAGAAGGCTATAACTCTTTTACAAGATGAGCAATCGCTTTTTGTACCTGGTGCGCCTCGTGATACAGCCACGTCTGACATTTCGTGCCCATCGTGTGTCGTAGCTCCTGATCATCAAGAAGTGTGCGTGTGATAACTTCCAACGCCTTAGGCGTATCAACTTGAGCGATTCCCTTAACGTCCGTCAGTCGTTGCACAATATCGGTGCAGTTGTGATAGTAAGGTCCAACGATAGGTGGGATGCCCCATACTGCTGGTTCAAGCAAATTGTGGCCGCCAACCGGTACAAATGTGCCGCCCAAAAAGAAAAGATCCGCGTATTGATAGAGCGAAAAAAGTTCTCCCAGGGTGCAGACAAGAATAATGTCATAATGTTCTAAAAGTTCGTGCAATTTTTGATCACGACTTTCTGGTTGCGTAAGTGGTGGTACATCGCCTTCAGTCCACACAAATACGCGTAATCCGGTATTTTTTGTTTTGGTAATCAGTTCTTCCTGCCATCCAAAGTGGCGGGGTGCAAGAATTAGTTTGAGATCATGGTGTGTTGTTCGTAGGCGCATAAACATGGTGAGATAAATATCTGCTTCGCCGGGATGAAGCGAGCCGATAAGAAGCGTGACGTACGGCCGTTTCTCTGGACACGAACGCGATTCCATCCGTTCCTTTTTCCCCACCACATTATATGTCTTTAAATTCCCCAAAACTTGAACTGATGCAGCAACCCCAAGGAACTCAAAAATCTTTTTGTCCTGTTCGCTCTGCGCAAGAATAATATCAAAGCAATCATATAGACGTGCAAAGAGTTTTTGTATAAAGGCAGGGCGTTTGCGTGAACGCTCAGAGATGCGCGCATTAAGCAAAACGAGTGGCGTTTTGCTCAGTTTGCCCAGCATAACAAGGTTGGGCCATAAATCAGATTCGACAATAATTAGCGCTGCAGGCTTGATGCGTGAGTAGGCCAACACCATCGGAAATAAAAAATCGTACGGTAAATAGCTGACGTGATCAACCTGGCTGAGTTGTGTTTGTGCCATGCGCATCCCTGTTACCGTGCCAACGGTGACATAACAATCGGTAGTTGGATTAGCGTTTTTAAGTGTAATAATAAGTTCTTGAAGCGAAAGTACTTCACCGACTGATACTGCATGTAACCATATGGTACGCCGGCCTGGCGTTGAACGCGGGACAATACCCAAGCGTTGCGCAATATTGCCCATCAGCGGGCGTTTAAGTTGCATAATGCCGATGGCGATAATAATAAGCGGGGCGGCAAGCGTTTGAATGATTTGATACACGACAAAAAAGATGAATAAAGCTAGTGTCATTGTTTTAAAATTTCTTTTAGTAAATAATTGACTTTAAATCTATCGAATTTGTAAGATAATGACGTACGTGGTGTGGGGGAAAGTGTAACGATTTTTTCAAAAAAGGGGATGGCTATGAAAAAGTTTTTAGCGATGATGCTACTCCTCGGGCTCTGTGCCGGTGTTGGTATTTATCTTTATTCAGCAACGGTGCTTGATGATGAAGAATATGCGCAAGGTGGTGCGAGTGGTGGAGATGATGAGCCGGAGAGTTGGGGGGATGATAACGATTTGAATGAATAAGGGATGAAGGAAAGAGAGGGGTACTATGGGGTAATCCATCGGTATCCCTCTCTATTTCTACTCTAATTCTTGTGTTTCCCACCCAGCAAGTTGCTGAAGTCTTTCTTTAATCTCTTTAATTGCACTTGCATTTGTACTAGGAGTTTTCTCTAATTCGTGAAGCTTTTGCTCAAGTACTTCTTTTTCTGTCGGTTCTTCTGCCGTAGCTTGACCTCGTTGAGTAACCGCACTTTGTAGCAGTTGCCCAAGATCTTCTTGCTGTTGCGGTGGAGGTAGTTGTTTAATCGGTGACTTTGGAGCGAGGGCTTCAGGATAAAATTCTTTTAATTTTTTTAAAATAACTTTCTCTTCGTTGGTGATTGTGTTGTCTTGTTCTTTCTTTTTTAATTCTGTCAGTTGACCCTTCTGTTTTATTGCGTCTAGTACGGTTGCAGCTTTTGTTAATTTCGGTTCTGCTTTGGTTTTTTGTGGAATTGGCGTGAGCGATCCTCTTCTTGCTTGAAGTTCTGCTGGGGAAGGCGAAGGCGGTCTTCCAACTGGTGCTGCTGGGGCTGTAGGCATAAGAGGTGGCGGTGGTGTGTCTGTTTCTTCCGCAGGCTTGGGTTCTTCTTGAGGTTTGGACTCAGATGCTGGGGCGGGCTTAGCTGCTGCGGTTGGTGCTGCTGCCGCGGAGGCTTTTGCAGCCTCTTTTGCTTGCTGAAATTCTGCTTTTATTTGAGCTTCGGGTATTTTAAATTCCTCACCAGCTATAGCTGTGTTTGATTTCCCAAGTAATGTTTGCACTTCTTCGGGGAGATTGATTGATGTATCCTTATTTTCTTTGTTAGATAATGCTTTACTTAGAGCTATAAGGACATTGATTTGTGGCAAGTGATCAATGTTTTTTTGTGCAATTGTTCGAGCCACAGCGATTGCTTTTTCAGCAATATCTTTTTTGTCGGTACTAAGATCTAAAACATTGTCGGCGATCTCATATGCCTGTGTTGATATGCTGAGTATGAGATCTTTAACAAAGACTCGTAAAAGTTCAGTTGTTGACGAATCGTGAGCGATTTCGTTGAGGTGATCGCGGAAGTACGCGTTGATTTGTTTTGCGAGCTTATCGTCTGCGACTCGCTCATTATGCTTTTTATTATGATACGCAATAATTTTTTCGAGTAATCCATAACGTTCTCTTGCTGCGGCAACTTCGGGAGATTCGGCTTTAGCTTTTGCTGGCGCAGCAATAGTTGCAGGTATTTTAGCTGGTGCAGCTGGTGGAGTGGCGGGAGTCTTTGGGCCAAGCGTCGGTTTTGATGCTGGCGCTGCTTTGGTTGGAGGTGCGGGCGTTTTTTTGAGCTTTACTGCTTGTAGTTGCTCAGGTGTTATTGCGCTCATTTTACTGCTGGCATACCCTATCATGCATCCAAGCAGAAGAAATATAAGTAGCAAACGATTTTTCATTTTCTCTCTTCCTCCTCTAATTTTTTAAATTAATTTTTGTTATGCGATCGATCCTCTTGAAGATATATAAATAACCGCATACGAATGCAAGGCTTTGTAAAAAACATTACCAAGAAGAAGATCAACAGAGAAAGAGAGATTTATCGGGAGTTATCGTGAAGACTTTTCTCGACGCACAATCACAACCCAAAGGATAACGGCAACAAGTCCAAAAAGCGCATGCGCAAGAGGAGCTTGTCGTAGATCGCCATTAAGCCACCAGGGCAATGTGCTGAAGTACGTGATGCAAGGAATGCGACGGATAAATACTTTGACAAATACAGTACCCGCATGCACACCCATGCCAACATACAGCTTTTCGGTAAGAACAAAAAATGAATTGAGCATGAAGCCGAACAAAAACAATCCGAGCCCAAGTTGCCAATGAGTAGTTAGTAAATCGAGTGGATCTGTAAGATTGTGCACAATCATGAAAATTGTTGAGGCGAGCAATGCGCTGGCAATTTTTGACATGCCTTGGCGGAAAAATGGGTACAATGTTCCGCGGAAAATAAGTTCTTCTGTCCAAGCAAGAAAGAAGGTTGCAACCAATCCCCACAAAAGACTGCCAACTTTTGATGGGATCAATGCTAACAACTCAGGTTGAAAGGTTGCATATCCAAGCATAACAGCTGCGGCAAGAACACAACTGTGGAGTGTAAAAAAAAGTGTGAACAATCCAAAAAAAGTTTTTAACCATTGTACGCCGGTTAAAAACAGAACGTTGGTTGCAAAAAAATGTCGCATAAAATTGTGCGACACGGTCGTGAGCAAAAGTAAAATATGCAAAATCACCGCGGAAGTGAATGCAATTTTGCCAACGCCACGACTTGCAAGCAACGTGAAGGTTGGATCAAACCACACCGCAATCGGTTGAAGTAGGTGATATGAAAGGAAAAGGGAAAAGGCCGATAGTGCTATCGGCCCTACATATACGAATTTTTGTTTGAACAATGATGCTGATGTATTCATGCAGAACGAAGTTGCTCTTTAAGATGCTTACCAGGCTTGAAACGAGGGACGCTGATTGCTGGCAAATGAATGCGTTGTTTGGTTGATGGATTAATACCAGCACGTGCAGGACGACGGGACAGCCAATAGGTTCCAAAGCCGGTTAATGAAACCTTTCCACCCTTTTTAAGCGTACGCTCCACGATGCGGGTGAATGATGAAAGAACTTTAGCAATGTCTTTTTTGCTGAAGTTCGTCTCTTCGCTCAAGGCGGCTATCAACTCGCTCTTGTTCATAGGAATCTCCCACAATAGTTACACCCGTATTTACGACATTTCTATGTGAAATTTAGAGGGACCAGATTCGTTTGTCAAGCAAAAGCGCGCAGTCTGAGCACTAAATCTTTGTCTTGTGTATTAAAATTTATAACAACAAAAAAAATAAGGCGGCCATGCGCGTCAAATGGCACATTCTTTTCTGGGAGTAACGTATGGTGATATATTTTTGATAGACACAATAAATGATACACTTGGCTATTTATGTAAGAGGAGCCCCATGTTTATTGATACCCATTGCCATCTCAATATGATGGTGACCAAAAAACCTGATGAATTATTGTGTAATGAAAGTTTTATTATTATTGAACACATTGTTAATCAAGCAGAACAAGCAGGTGTTTGTTCTATTATTAACGTCGGAACAGGAATTAATGAAAGTCTAAATTCAGTTGCTGTTGCACGGCGATGTTCTCATGTCTATGCAACCGTAGGCATTCATCCTGAAGATGTTAGTCAATACGCGCATCAATCGATACAGGCATCATTGGCTCCCTTGCGAGAGCTTCTTGTTCACAAAGAAGAAAATAAAATTGTAGCGATTGGGGAAGTGGGCTTAGATTTTTTTCACACGCCTTATGATAAACAGCTACAAATTGATTTTTTTAAAGCACAAATTGAGCTCGCGCTTGAATATCAGCTTCCGCTTACCATTCATATTCGTGAGGCTGGTGATGAGGTTATGAAAGTTCTTGAAGAATATTCTCATGATGGGATTCGTGGCGTTATTCATTGCTTTTTGCAGAATGAAAGTTTGGCGCAAACAATTCTATCGTGGGGACTTTATGTTGGCCTTGATGCACCAATAACTTATCCAAAGAATAATGATCTGCGCGAGCTCTTTAAAAAAATCCCACTCGAACGCATTCTTCTTGAAACCGATGCCCCATTTTTGCCACCACAACAGTACCGTGGTAAACAAAACACGCCTGCATATATTCCCTTAATTGCCGCAGCACTTGCAGCATTACGTGATATTGATACTGCTGTTGTTGAAGACGTAACAACGGCTAATGCACAGAAATTATTTTTTGGGAAATAAGCGACGTAGTCCAAAATCTAAGAACCAGTGGCTGAGCGCTCCTGTGCAAAAATAGACGCAGCATATAACCAAAAATAAACGATGGTTGTGTGTGCGCGTGTAGGCAATGGTTGCAAGCACCAGGCTCAGCGCAATCAAAAACCATGGACGATGGGTAAGGGTGCGATGGGGGATAAAGAGTGCTCCAAGACAGGTAATACTCAGCCCAATAAAAACAGGGATATTGTAAATAAGCGCAAGCGGAAGAGCAGCGATAAGTGCAATGAGAAAAAATTGTTGTATGGTGCTGCGCGTGTCAATGTCGGGAAAAAGTGCGCCCAGAATTGTGCTTGCTATAAAAGCGGGGTGCGCGTACCAGGGCCATTGATGCGTAGGAGCAAGCTGCGTAATGAAAAATGCCGTAAGCGCATACGTTGCGACGCCGCCTGCAATGTGTCCTCGGTATGTCGACATAAATGGCCTTTACAACAACCTACTCAACTTTGTTCCCGGATAATAGAAGCCCAAAATACCTTTGGTACTCCAGCCGTTTTCTACCATCCACTTGCATCCCCACTGGCATGCGCCACATTGATGGCCATATCCTTTGCCGGTGAAGACGACACGATCACGAACTTTTTTTGCCACAAAATTAAGACTCTTGATATCAGCAATCATTGAGCCACGAATATCAATGCCGGTCAGCGTGAAGGGCGTTTTGTGTTTGTCATAAATTCTTACTTTATGAACAACACCTGCTTTATCACAATCAGTTACTTTAATAGCGCTCAAAGAACCTTTAAAGTTTTTGAGCCGTTGTGAAATGCGTGGGTTATTTTTGAGCCGTTTTAGGAACGTATCAACATGCAGATCTTCTTTCCAACGGTGTGCAGGGCCTGCTGAGCAGAAGGTACATTTTTTCTTGCGACAAAGATAAGGTTTACTTTTGTCACGGTTACGCATAAGCGCAGGAACTGATCCTCCACAACAAATATCAAACATTGCAAGAGCAATGCGGTTTTTGTACGTAAGGATTAACCCTTCTGTTTCCTTAACCGCTTGGCGCAAATGAGTGTAGTTATGTGTGCCGTTATACACCTGGTGCAAATTGGTGTTTTTAATGTCATAAAAACGATAACGTGGATTTTTAAGACGTGCTTGTTGCATCAAA
>JAHFBS010000130.1 GCA_023249895.1 bacterium
TTTTAAATTTCACTTTACAAAACTTTGCAGCTACCGTGACGTATACATCACTAGAAAACATTAAAAAGCAATCAACGTTTGCCCAAAAACTCGTACTCGCTTCTGATTATTTTGCACGCAGCAACGTCAACAAGTCCGGCGGGCAATATGACAATCCATGGGTCAACAATGTGCCAGAAAAATTCAAAAATCTCGGAAATAATCTTCTTCCTTCAATGGCCTATAAATACAACGGTGGCAAGCCCGCTTTCACCGATGTCGGATGTAGATATACAGCGTGCTTCCCTCACAATGGCACACAAGTAATAAACAAAGGAAACGCAGGCAGCGCATTTAAAAAGTGGATAGCCGCTGACGTTCTTGGCTTTGGCGAAGTTGGCGGATTTCAAAACCATTTTCAAGGAATAACACGCTGTCCTGAATATCTTGGGCTAGGAAATTATCTTTTAGTCACCGGAAACAATCCTCATTCAGATACAGGATTTGGCCCACAAGCACATCTATTTGTTGTTAACATGGCAGCCCAGCAAGACAAGGGTCCGTTTGTAGCAGCACAAGCAAACAATAGAAACAATATTATTCAACGAGTAGTAAATTTGACTGCAGATTTTCCCGGCTATGTTCACCCCGGCGGAATTCAAATGTGCGGTCAATATCTTATCATCCCCTTAGAAGGCTCAGGAAATGCAAAGATCGCTTTTTACGAAGTAACAAAAAACGCACCATATGCCAATATCATCATCAGTAAGCAAAACGCTGAAATTAATTACGTTATCGGACAATCTGGCGCAAACGCTATTACACGTTTAAGTAATGGGCATTATCTTGTAGGAGTCTGGGCAGATCCTCGTGGCATAGATTTTTATTATTCAAATACCTACATTCTTGAAGATGGTTTTAGACGTGTCGGTAATTTTCATCCAACCTTTGGTGCAGTCAACCCACAAAATGTTAATTTTATTAATGACGCAGATGGGTCTCTGTATCTTCTGGCAACCTATAATACTGATCCACAAACACCCTATTATCACAAGACAATTTTCAAAACCGTTGATAATCGTGGAACTAACATTGCAGATCTATTCAAAGTTGGCATACCTGAGAAAATGGTTCCCGCAACTGACACGTCATCATCTGGAGGTTTTACGCTCACCAAAGTACAAACCAAAGCATTTGGAGCACAAACTTACTACAACTTTGCCGCAGCTGCTGGAGTGTACATTTCAAATCCGCAGGCATTGTACCTCTATTCATCATCACACTGGCTTGCAGGATTCAGCTGCCAAATTCCAACGAATGTTTATATGAACATACTTCAGTTTTCATAATTTGTTCGGACACGTATATTTTATCGAACAAAATGAAAACAAGGCTTCAACAAAAATTATTTGATTTTTCTTCTCCGGTTGGCTACAATTCTTATTGTTTTTGTTTTAGATAACCTCCATTTCCCCTGTCCATGACGTTCGTCTGGATGGGGGTTTTTCATTGGCCAGATAAAAATAGGACCACCGCCAATGCAGGCATACAAAATCATCGTCGCTTACGATGGCACTGATTTTCACGGCTGGCAGATCCAACCGCACGATATCTCTATAACGTCAAGCCTTCAAGACGCATGGAAACGTATTTTCAAACATGAAATTAACATCATCGGCGCATCCCGTACCGACGCGGGCGTTCATGCCCTTGGACAAGTAGCTCGTTTTCATGCTGATATTCCTGCTCACCTTAACGAGGAGCAGGTGCAAAATATATGGAATGCGCAGCTTCCTCCTAGCATTGTCATACGAAACTTAGTCAAAGCCCCATCAACGTTTCATCCCTGCGCACGGGTCAAGCAAAAAACGTACTATTACACGCTTTTTCTTAAGCGCCCCTTACCCTTTGTTGCCCGTTTTGGATGGCACTATGATTTTATTGATCGTGTCGATTTAACTAAATTTGCCAACATCCTTGGGCATTATCGCGGAACACACGACTTTGGATCATTCTGCAAAATTGAAGATCAAAAGATATCTACGATCCGAACTATTGATAGCATCACGCTCACGGCAATTCCGCACCATCATGCGCTCCTGGCAACTATCAAGGGGCCTTCATTTGCGCGATTTCAAATTCGCCGCATGATTGGTTACGCATTGGATATTGCACGTCGACCATCTCTGAGCGTAGACTATATAAACGAATTGTTAAAAAATCCTAATCCACAACAAACACTGCTCAAAGCTGATGGCTGCGGGCTCTGTCTGCGAAAGGTTGTATATCATCATGACGAGTAATGGCATTCATGAAGTTATTCAACGCACCATAACCGGCATTTTTTTATTAATCTGCATTTTTGGATCTTATGTTCACTCGAAAGCTCTTTATATCAGCCTACTAGGCATCATACTCACGCTTATTCTTTTTTTTGAATGGCACAAGCTTGTTGCACACAAAGGCATCCTCCACCGATTTATTTCATTTGCCTACCCTATTATGCCCATCACCATTCTCATATGGTTTGCACACACCTATTATGTAAGCGACTACTACTTGCCGCTCTATCCTCTCATCATTGCGTGGGCTGCTGATACCGGTGGATATATTGTTGGCAAACTTATTGGTTACCATAAAATGTGTCCTACTATCAGCCCTGGCAAATCATGGGAAGGGCTTGTAGGAAGTTTTATCGCAGTTTTTGTCGCCAACATTTGGCTTATGCCACGCATTACACACATTACACCGTTTGGGATAGAAAATAACATCATCGTGCTTAATGCCCTTTCACTAAGCATGACGCTTGTGGCTTTTTGCGGTGGTTTTTTGTTATCGTATCTTAAACGAAAAAATAATCTGAAAGATGTTGGCAATCTTCTTCCTGGTCACGGCGGACTTATGGATCGTTTCGATTCAGTTTTTTTTGTCGCCTATGCAACGGGAGCATTACTACTCTTCACACATTTTTGTTATTGAAAAATATTGCATAACCTCAAAATTCATGATACTACTACACGCCTTGTTATTTTTTCGTACGGTTACCAAAGAAGGATTTTTGTCGTGTATTTCAAACAAATTTTATTTTCTCTTTTTATCGCGCTTCCATTTATTGCTT
>JAHFBS010000013.1 GCA_023249895.1 bacterium
TGGAACGTGTGCCTATTGTATGCTCCATAAATCACCGGATGCAAAAAATAATCAACCGGCCCCAGGGCCTCAGGGTGCAGCAGCAAACCATGATGTTGAAATACTTCGTCTTCTACAGCGTGTTGTTGGCGATGGTACGTTTGCAGGTTGGCTTAAAAATTCTCTGATTAATATGGGTGGCATGTGTGTTATCGGTGGATTATTTGTTGCGTTAGATCGCCTCGCAACACCTATTACCACAGGGGTTGCTTCTTGGTGGGGACAAAGTCCTGAGGATAATTTAGTCCAACTCACGCGTATCATGCTTGCCAATCGGTTGCGTCTTGATGATTCATGTACGCGGCTACATGCGCTTGGCAGTTCAGCTGATCCATTGCAGCAAAAAATACGTAACTATATGATGCATGATGTGATGATTGATACGGATGCATTTGTGCAGTCCTGCCAAAATTGGGTTGGATTTCTTGGCGCGGCTTTGCAGCGTGCTTCATTAGATGCAGCATATTCTTGCCAGATCACGAACTCTCTTAACAATTTGGTAGCGCTTATTAATGATGCTATTGAACACGAAGAAAAAGTGCTCAACGGTAATTCTGCCGGTCCAACAACCGCTTTCACTAATGAAATTTATAATGAATGTGTGCGTATGGCACACCTTATGGATATGCTTTTGTATGGAAACAAAAATACGCCTTCTCCGGTATCTACGCCTGCTGAGCATTAGTCTTTGCTTTTTTAGCAGCGTGCATAGTGTTCCGGCAGAGACTGATAATTTTGATTTTTATAAAGATTATCTTGCCACATATTATCCCAAAGTTTTTGTTATGTGCCGTGACTATTTTATTGGTATGACGGCCAAAGATTTTAAAAAATCATTAGGCACTGTTGTTGACCTTATTACCCGTGAGCCATGGTTTTATTTTGTTAATCGTCCACAAGGATTTAAAGTTACGCGTTATTGGGAACTGATTGCTGATCAATTAAGTTGGATCAATGAGTTTATGCGTACCGCTTGGTACGATCCGACGACAGGTAAAATTTCAATGCCGACCGACGATGATGATGACGATTTTTTGCGCGCATTTCTTGCTACCGGGTCATTACAACAAGCGAAGAAAAATGAATACTTAGATGAATATCTTATTGCTTCCGGCTCAACAGTGATCTATGACTTTTATGCGCTTTGTTTTGATTACTTCATTAAGCTTTTTAACGAGGCACTTTTGATGGGTGATGCTACCAATGCGACGCGCTATCTTACCGATCTTGAGTATCTTATCGGCAAACTCCATCATTCTGTTTACGAACCTGAGTACCAAGAACATGTAGCAACCGCAAAAGAGCTGTTTGAATTACTGAAACAAAAAAATGTTGATAGTACTGATAATGTGCCTACTCCTAGAGGTAGTGCACAATGACAAAGCTTCGTTCCCTACTTTTATTCTTAGTATGTTTCTGTAGCTGCTGGTGTTGTCAGATTCTTTGCGAGCTTTCCTTGTCGCACGAACAAGAATTTATCAAAAGTTTTATTCATCATTATGAATTTGGTCCAGAAGGGCGGTATACCCACGAATATCATCCATTCTTACTTACACGCACTGCGCAAAGCTTTGCAGATCTTGAGCTGCGCTTGAAGCAGGAAAACTTTTCGCTTTTGGGGCGCATGATTATTATGGGGTACGAAGAAAATGCAGTTCCTGCGTATTACACCAATTACAAACATTCCGGCATTAATGATGAAGCGATGCGCAAAAATAATACCGGTTGGTCTTTGCGTTTGCACAATCGTTTTGGATTTATGACCGGTTTTTTATTCAAAGATTTAGCATCAACTAATCCAATCTTTGAACATTTTGAACATATTGATGGTGATGATGTTGCTATCTTTGACGATCGAGCAACGCTTTTTCAAGAGCATGCCTTTTGGCAGGCGTTGCCATTGATGCGCCGTGAGCAAGAACGCATGATGCATATGCTTGCTAAAAAAACACCGGCTGATATTGTTGCCGAATTAAGTAAATTTTGGAAGTTGTTATACAGCAATGCATTTAAAGTGGGCAATAAACAAATTGCTGGTACGCAGGATGTTCTGTTTTCAATCGAATATGCACGCCACTTGTCTCAATCTCAATTGCCCGTATGTAAGTTTTTTACCGGTCCAGATATTACCTATCCTATTGAAGTAACGGCAAAACAAGATCGTTGCGCAACCATTCATGCACAACATTTTGCGCAGCGACTGCTGCGTGAATTAGTATCACAGGATGGTCAGAATACCGCCTATATCTTTTGCAGCTTTGTTGATGGCGTCGGAAAAAGCACCATGCTGGGCAATATTAAAAATTGGATGCATTGGAGTGGCAATATTGAGGAATTTGCGCATGTTGATAATTCTTCGTCACAGGTGTGTGATCTGTTCAAGCTTAAACCTGGCGTATATATAGCAGACCTTCCGGCACAAGTGAGCCATTTTACCTATAAACCTGATGGTATTGTTTTTGTTGATGTACGTACGTTATATGACGCACAACAATGTGCAGTGTTGACAACATTTATTAATACCCACAAAGAAGAATTACGTGATGAATGTGCACGAATATTTGCCGCCGTTAAAAATATTATTGCTGAACGCGGATATTGTGCGCCGGAATTTTCTGACACCAAGCATCCTGATTTGGCATTTGTACGCAATGTCATCTTGTTGGGCAAAGAACAATCAAATGTATGGATTCCCTTTATCTACCAAGGCAAATCATATTTATTTAAAGATAGTGAACCGCTCGAAATTCGTTGTGTTACCTCACTTGCAGCGGTCAAATCTGAAGGGCTCAAAAATATTGAAGCCGAGCAGATGTTGTTTTCTGAGGGGCTCCGGTTTCCGTTGCCTTATGAGCATTTTCTTAAGGACTTGGTTACACAGTTAAAATCTCAGAACATTAAAAACATCGTTTTTGTTGATTTTTTGAGCATGTATCCTCGTTCGTCGCGTGAGAATGTTCGCATCAACTATCTTTTGCAACAAATGGCTTTGCTTGATACAAACTTTCATCCCGAGCAAAGCTTGTATCGTGATTTTGTCAGTGGCGGAGAGTTGCTTGCAGCCTTATGTAACAAAAAAAGTTGCACCTTGCTTAAGCATGCTTTCCAGCACGAGGCGATGATACGAGGCGCTTTGTTTGATTTGATTAATAATCGTGTTGAGGGCGATTTAACCGGTTATGACATGGCAACCGTTACCGCCTTGATTCGTGACAAAATAGCTCATCTTGATAGTGAATTTCATGAAAACATAGTGCATAATGTCGCGCACAAATTTTACGAAGAAACCAAACGTTTAGAAACTACCTATGGTCTTTCAAAACAGTTTATTAATGTACAGCAACTTTCGTTGCGCAAGTTGGCAGCATTTCATACGCTCATACAAGAATTTTTTACACAACATGGTACCAACGATCTTATGCGTACACTCTGGCAGTCGTGGGGTAATGTTACGTCGTTGGGGTATGAGGTAACTGAAAGTAGGCCTCTTGCAATGACATTGACAACTGATGCGCATATTCCTGTTCAAGCTCGCTATATCATTCATGAAGCATGCAAAGACGAGGCATTACTTAAACCACTATTACGTTCACTGCGTGCTCAATGGTATGCTGCGCTGTCAGGCCTCTTTTTTGCAACAGATGTTGGCTGCGGATTGTTTTCGATGCATCAATTGATTCCGGCGTATATTCCCTTGATGATGATACCGTATAAGAAAAACTTTTTCTTAGTTGCGCAACGTTCTTATGAGCCATGGAAAGACAAAGTGCCCATGACGTTTCGTATCTTTTTCCAAAATTTTAATTTTACCAATTTTCGTGCTGCCGCTTATCGTAGCGTAGGCGATCACCCCTGTCGTTATGATTGGGATTGTGGTGCTGTTAATAACGGATTATTTGGATTCGATTATGTTGATGTTAAAGATGAGAGCGAGGAGGCAAAGTATCTTCCTCAATCTACCATTACACGATTGGTACAACGCTATCAGCAAGAAAATAATGCACAAATAGTGATGCCTACAGAAATTTTGTGGCAACGATTGAATGATGTTGCAGGCTGGCAATATGAGTATGAACAAACACGCTCGAGCGCATTGCGCAAGGGACAGCGATCTGAAAAACTACCGCCGCTTGGTGGATATAACATGAATGTTTATATTGGTTCCGAACAACAGGAACCTGCTGCGCGTTTGGCGATAAGATTATTGGCAACACTTGATATGATTCTTAAAGATCCTGAATCTTCAGTCGTCATTCGTAATGGTAATCGTGAAGATTTTAAAGCGGCTCTTAAGCTTTTTGAATATGTTATTGTCCCGCGATATTTTAAAACAATTTTTGCGAACCGTCTTTTTAGCGATTACGATGCCGTTGAACCCTATCCTTCATGGGAATTTTGGGATCGACTTGATAGTGACGATTAGATCATCGCAATGTCAATGCCCTGCAGCTCTATCCGCGTTGTTCCGCCCCATTCATTTTTCAGAATATGTCCAGCCAGATGAAATGGTTTGTCCAAACACTGCTGTAATGGTCCGATTAAGTCAGGACGATTAAAAAATATTACCGGTTTGATAACGCCTTGTGCAAAAATCATGCATTTAACATGACGGTCTTTCAGCAGCTGCGGTTGCCTGACAAGTGTCACATCGCGTACCATAAAAAGTGGCTGCGGATTACGATTGCCAAAAGGTTCAAGCTGCTCAAGATTATCGCAACATTGCTGGTTGGCCTCAGGAAGTTGAAGCTCTGCATCAATCGTCAATTTTGGTTGTAAATCTGCCAGCGTGTAGCGGGCAGCAATCGTTGAAGTCAGGCGTTCTTTGAGCTCTGGAAGATGTTCAAGCTTAAGCTTGAGCCCCGCTGCATGTGCATGTCCGCCAAAATGAAGTAATAAATCTTTGTTCGTATTTAACAGTTCAAAAATGTTTATTTCAGGAATAGAGCGGCATGATCCTTTGGCCGTTCCCTCTTTATGATCCGCATGAAACAGAAATGTTGGTCGTCCATAATTATGCATCAATTTACCTGCAACCAAGCCAATCACGCCTGATGGCCATGAATCATTGGTTGCCATAATGACATATTCGCGTTCAAGATTGATGTGCTGTGTCTGTATTGCAGTCTCAAGCTCGCCATAAATTTTGCGTTCAACGTTTTTGCGCTCTTCATTCATGATTTTAAGAATGTCGCCTATGCGTTCAACATCAGCACTATCAGCACTGATGAGAAATTTTACGGCATCGCGAGGATCGGTCAGGCGGCCCAGCGCATTAATTTGCGGCGCGATGATAAAACCAATATCAAGCGAGTCCAGCGCACTTTTATTCAAACTTCCATTAGTGATCAGTTTCTGCATCGCAGAGCTGAATTCTTGATTAACACGATGGAGCCCATAACGTACCCAAAAACGATTTTCGCCAATCAGGGGCACCATATCAGCAACCGTTCCCAGCATGAGAAGTTCATAGGTTTTATTGGGCAGCTGAGCAATGCCGAGTGTTTCGTAAAGAAGATTGACGAGTTTGAAAGTAACGCCAACGCCTGCAAGATATTTAAAAGGATACGCACAATCTTTTTGTTGCGGATTAATGATAGCCGTTGCAACGGGTAACATTTCGCGCGGTTGGTGGTGATCGGTAATAATGAGATCGATGCCATGTTTCAGCGCAGCCTCAGCAGCTTCAAATGCGGTAATCCCGTTATCAACGGTGATAATTAAAGAATACCCATTTTTTGCCGCTTGATGAACAGCTCGCGCCGAAAGCCCATACCCATCTTTTTCGCGATGCGGGAGAAAAAAGTTAATGGATGCTCCAAGCGGGAGTAGTGCTGCCATAAGCATGGCGGTTGAGGTGACGCCATCAACATCATAGTCGCCAAAAATTAATATTTTTTCTTTCATTTTAAGTGCACGCAGGACACGTGTAACCGCTTGATCAATCCCCTTAAAGCTTTTTGGATGCGGTACATCCTGCTCATAGGAACTAAAAAGATATGATCGTACCTGTTCATCATCGGTAATGCCGCGCGAGACCAAAACATGGGCAATAGGCAAAGTGAGTCCGTGCTTGTATGCCAACGCACGAATAGCTTCAGGCGCAACGTTGTTAGTTACCCAGCGATATTTTAAGCCAGAGATTGTTGAGCTTGGAGCATCAATCGGTGGCGGTTGATGCGCAAGCGATTGTGATTGCAACATGAGGGCAATTATTCTTTAACATTTTTAAGTGTCGGGAAAAGAATAACGTCCTTGATTGAGGTTGTATCGGTCATGAGCATGGTAAGGCGATCAATTCCCATGCCAACGCCTACCGTTGGAGGTAAGGCATATTCAAGAGCTTGAACATAATCGGCATCATAATGATGAGCTTCCTGATCACCACCTTCGCGTGCTTGTACTTGTGCCTTGAATCGTTCAGCCTGATCAAAAGGATCATTAAGCTCAGTAAATCCATTGGCAAGTTCCATGCCGCAGGCAAAGAGTTCAAATCGCGCAGCAATGTTACGGTTATTTTCATCACGTTTTGCAAGTGGCGAAACTTCTATGGGATAACCGATAATGAAAGTTGGTTGCACAATTTGTGCTTCAACACACTGCTCAAATAATGCAAATAATTTGACGCCGTATGAAGCATGAGCAGGAACGGTAGCGCCTTTTTGCTCAAGTGTTGCGCCAATAGTATCTGGTTGAATTTGTTCTTTACTTAATCTACCAATTTCAATAAGTGATTCTTCAACCGTTAAACGTTTGAAGGGTGGCGTAAAATCAATAACTTTGCTTTGAAAAGGGACTTGCAGTGAAGGCAAATTCGCGCGTGCAACTGCACCAATAAGTTGTTCAGTGGTATCTATGCCAACCAGGTAATCGCCATATGCCTGATAAAATTCAAGCATGGTAAATTCTGGATTGTGTTTAGTTGAAATTCCCTCATTACGAAAATTTCTATTAATTTCAAAAACACGTTCGATGCCGCCAACAACTAAACGTTTCAGATACAATTCTGGCGCGATGCGCAGATAAAGATCCATGTTATAGGTGTTGTGGTGCGTAACAAAAGGACGCGCGGTTGCGCCGCCAGGAATGGGGTGCAACATGGGAGTTTCAACTTCAAGAAATCCGCGCTCTTGTAAAAAATTTCTAATGGTTTGAATAATGTGCGAACGTTTCTTAAATTTTGCCGAACTTTCAGGATTGCTCATTAAATCTAAGTAACGTTGACGATAGCGTTGTTCGATATCGGTGAGTCCATGAAATTTTTCAGGGAGTGGATGCAGGCACTTACTGAGTAGTGCGTATGCTGATACTTTAACGGTGGTTTCACCGGTTTTGGTGACAAATAAAGGTCCCTTGACCCATACAATATCGCCAAGATCGATATATTTTTTGAATTGTTCAAAAGCAGCTTCGCCGACTTCGTCTTTTTTTACATAAATTTGAATACGGCCATCGCGGTCCTGTATGACACCAAAAAATGTTTTGCCATGATCGCGTTTGATAATGAGCCGTCCGGCAAGTTCAAAAAGTGGGCTTTGTTCAGGATGCTGATTGAACAATGCTATGGCTTGCGCGGTGGTATGTGATACCGGTTTATATGCCGGCCATGGGGATTGGCCTTCACCTTGCATAACACGAACTTTTTCGAGTCTAATTTCATGTTCGTTTGACTCTGGTTGTCCGGTAGGGGTCTGAAGGTTTTTTGGTTCCATACTAAGCTCTCAAAAAAAAGGACGAATTTTCAACAAAACGCCCTCTAGTATAGCCGAAGTAGACAATGGTGTCACAAGTTTACCAGATGGCTCGTGGAATATGGTGTTTTGTGGTAATCTTGTCACCCCCAAATTCATTGTTGAATAGGAGATTTTTATGATGCGATTGCGGGTTGTCGGTATGGTAGGTCTATGGTGTATGGTCGCTCAAACAGTGGGCGCTGAAATGACCATAACCCTTGCAGAACAGTCGATGTGTTCCAAAGATGTGGCGCAAAAACTTGCTGAAGCGATGTCGCCATTGCCCGCTCGTGATGAACGGTTACATAATCAAGATCAGCATGTTGCTGGTACTAGTCCAGATCTAACAAAGATTAATTCAAGCAGTGAAACACACATTGCGGCATTTGATGATGCTCTCCTCGACATCCAACTGCTTGAAGAGCAGGTTGCGCATCTGACAGAATCACTTGCTACGGTCAAGAAAAAAATCGCACATCTTAAAAAAATGATGCATGAACGTTTGCTTGATTCGCGTCGACAGATGGGGCAGATAAAAGAGCAAGCACAACCTGTTGTTTCATCAATGTCTTCAGCGCTTTCAACGACCATCGATCAATGTGATGATTCAGAAGGCAAGATATAAACCATTTCGTTGGTATATCCCATGCAATAGTCGTAGCGAGCGCTTTTTTCTAAAGCGAAGGGATGATGCTGATAGGTGGTAAGAGCCTGCGAAAGCTTGGTAATTGAATTTTCAAGAGCCGTAATCTTTTGTTGCGTTTGTGCAACATGCTGACGCTTCCTAAAATATTCTACCGTGCCCCGTGGGCCCAAAATAATATAAGCACCAATGACAAATGTGCATGAGATGAGCATTGCGGTGCGTATGAGTGCATGGTGATCCATACAAACTCCTACTCCTTGCCCACATCGCGGTGGGTAATAATAAATCTAACATTCTGCCACGATTGCTGACCTATTTTTTCAGCACATGCTACTGAGCGATGTTTTCCCCCCGTGCATCCGATAGCGATGGTTGCACAGAAGCGTCCTTCTTCATGAAAGCGAGTAAGCATGTAATGCAAAAAGCTTGAAAGTTGGTTCCAATAATCTTGTACCACCGCTTGAGTAAATAAAAAGTCCTGAATGAGCTGATTGCGCCCGTCAATTTCTTTGAGCGCGGGAACAAAATAAGGATTGGGAAGAAATCGTACGTCATATACCAAATTGCTTTCTGCCGGAACACCATATTTAAAACCAAATGATACAACGTTGACCGTAAGTTCGCGAAGTTGCCCCTGCGCAAAATGAGCACTGACTAATCGGCGTAATTCATGAATCGTGAGTCCATCGGTTTCAATGGTAAGGTCAGTCAAGTTCATGAGCGGTTCCATGAGCTTACGTTCACGATCAATTGCTTGTTCAATGCTGATGCGGTTGGCAAGTGGATGTTTACGTCTGGTTTCTTGAAAACGCTTTAATAACGTTTGTTGTTGGGCGCTGATAAAAATTACTTTGAGCAAACATTCATCAGCAGTTTCTTTGATGCGTTGAATTTCGGGGGCAAGGCTGTTCAGGAATTGTTCGCCACGAGCATCAATGCCGAGTGCCACCTTTCCCAAATATGAAGGGCCATTAAAAGCGAGTTTAAGAAAAGGTAAAAGCAATGGAATGGGTAAATTATCAACACAATAAAATCCAAGGTCTTCAAGCGAACGCATAACGCTTGTTTTTCCGGCGCCCGATAGTCCGGTGACGATAAGCGCAATGCGCTTTGTTTCCTCATGTTTATGTGGGACAGTTTCAATCATTTCCAAATCCCCCTGGTTTCATGATACCTTATTATCTTAGCCTGTTTTGCTCTATGCGCAAAGAATTAAGAATTTATGGAAAAGGAGATCCGTAATGATTGTCAAAAAAACATATCTTATCATGGCGGTTATGACGATCGTTGTGCTCGATGGCTCGGTAACCATTGCTGCACGAACACGTCAGGATAAGCGTAACGTATCGTGGTTTTGGAAGAAAAATAAGACAGCAGAAGAGGCGGGACAGGGCGAAAAAAATGAAGTTCCTCGCGATACAAAAAAGGATATACATCAAGGATTTAAAACCTATTCAGAAGTAGTAAGCCTTATTGAAGACAAAGCATTCAGATCGGTTGATTTCTCAAAATTTATTCAAAACTCGCTTAAAGCTGCCGTTGCAGAGGTAGATGCGCACTCAGCATTTTTGGATCCAGAAAGCTATAAGGCAGCAATAGAATCCACCTCAAGTGAATTTTCTGGCATTGGGGTAAGTATTATTAGCAAGATGCCTTACGATGAAGCGCTTGTGGTCATTGATGTTATTCCTGGTGGTCCTGCTGAAAAAGCCGGTTTGCGTGGTGGCGACAAAATTGTTGAAGTTGATGGCAAAAAGTTGCGTGGACTTTCAACCGATGAGTCGCTCAGTAAGCTTAAGGGGAAAACAGGAACAACAGTTAAGATCAAAGTGATTCGACGCCGCAAACCATTGGAATTCAAAATTACCCGTGATGTGATTAAAAATCAGGCGTCGGTATGTTTCTTTTTTGCCGATCAGCAAGTGTATTACCTCTCGCTCAGAATTTTTAGCGAAAATGCGGCAAGCCAAGTAGCAGAGTTGCTCAATCTTGCCAATCAAGGAAAATGCAAAGGCGTTATTATTGATCTTCGTCGTAATCCTGGCGGTATTTTGAATTCTGCAATAGAAATGGCAGGCCTCTTCTTGGACAAGAATTCGGTTGTTGCAGTTACCAAAGATCGCGAAAAGCATGTGGTAGATACTTACGCAACAACAACAGAGCCTGTGCTCAAAACCGATATGGCAATTTTTATTTTGGTTGATAATTTTACCGCGTCCGCTGCCGAAATTCTTGCCGGTAGCCTTCGCCATCATTCGATAAAGAGTTATGAAAAGAATGGTAAAAAAACAGGCCGTAATCTTTTGGTTTTCTTGGTAGGAACTTCAACGTTTGGTAAGGGATCGGTACAAGAAGTTATTCCTATCAGCAACGGCTGCGCATTAAAATTGACCACCATGTTGTACTATTTGCCTGATGATTTATCGATTCAAGCAACCGGTATTGAGCCAGATTTCTTGGTCAAACCAAAGTTTTTCTCTGCTGATCGTGATCGATGGGTCATTGAAATGTATGGTAAAGAATCATCGCTCAAAGGCCATGTGACCGTAAAAGAAGCCACCGGTAAAGAGGGCCCTGCAGGTGAGGGTAAAGAAAAGAAATCGCTCGAAGAGCTTGATGATGATTTGGCCGATATCGTTGATTTTGAAGATGAGCGTGATGAAGCGGGTGGCGGCAGAGGTGATGAGGCGGGGCAAGACTCAAAAGCTGAAGATACGCCTGCCAAATGGGAAGAAAAGCAAAAAGAACTCTTGGGAACCGATGTACAAGTTCAGGCTGCGGTTAATATGATTAGCCTTTTGGATTTGGGGCGTAAATATGACCCAAGTCTTGCAAATCGCCAAAAAGCTATTGAATTCCTCAAAAATCATTATGTAGCCGATGAAAAGAGAACAATACAAA
>JAHFBS010000131.1 GCA_023249895.1 bacterium
GTACGTGACGGATTGCATGCATGTCAAACAGCAGAATTTTGTTGTAACGGATGATGTTCGATCCACGCGACGCCACGTTGTTTGCAGACTTTTGAGGTAGGCGAAATATGATGAGTTCCACCTCGTGGCGAACTGAGAAATCTTAAAATTTCATTAATGAGAGAACTGCTTGGTGTGAATGCTACATGTTCACGGATAAGCCATTGCATGATTATGCGGCGTGTAATGACAGGATTGTGTGCAAGAAGTTGTTGGCATTGTACGGTGAGGGCAGATATCTTTTCGTTTTGATTAAAAAGCTCATTAAAGGTTTGTTCTGCAAGCTTTTGCAGGAATATTTCTTCTTCTTTGAGCATGCCAAGCGTTGTCTGAAATTTTTGATCAAAGCGTTGGTCGCTTTGTCTGAGGGCAGGAATAACATGGTTGCGCAAACGATTGCGTAAAAAATTGTCAGAACTATTAGTGCTATCGGTGCAATAGGCGATTTTGTGTTCATCAAGATAGTGCACAATTTCTTGCTTGCGAATAGTGAGTAATGGACGGAGATAAAGGCCATCGTGTTCGCGCATACCGGTAAGGCCTGCAAGCGTGGTGCCACGCATCAGGCGAATAAAGAATGTTTCTTCTTGGTCATCAAGATGATGGGCAAGCGCAATGAGTGATGCGTTTGTTTGGTTAAGGATAGTATGAAAATGTGCTCGTCTGAGGCGGCGTCCAAAATCTTCAAGCGATCCCGTGTTATGCGTAATTGTTCCGTCAGGGCGAGCGACAAAGCAGGCAATGTCATGACGGAGGCACAGCTTAGTACAAAACAGGGCATCTTGTGCCGAAGTTTCTCGCCATCCATGATCAAGATGGGCTACGACCAGTTTTATGCTGTTGTTACGATGTAATTCCTCAAGAACATGAAAGAGAAAAACAGAATCAGGACCACCAGAAAGACCCAGGACTATGGTTGGCTGAGGTTGATTAGTTGAGGCGGTAATGAGTTGTTGTGTGTGTTGTACGATGGTGTTCAACATGATTGTTTATGTATTCTTTGCCTCAGCAATTGCCAGAAGCGTTTTTTGGATAAACGGCATCAAATCGCCGTCAAGTACATCATCAGGTCGTGGAGATTCTAGGTCGGTGCGATGATCTTTGACCATTTTGTAAGGATGCAACACGTACGAACGTATTTGTGAGCCCCATTCAATTTTTTTCTTTTCACGAGCCTCTTCGCGAGCTCGTTTTTCTTCTTCTTGCTTTTGAATAAGTCGGGCTTTAAGCATTTTAAGAGCAACTTGCTTATTTTGTCCCTGTGAACGTTCATTTTGGCATTGAACGACAATGCCGGATGGCAAATGAGTAATACGTATTGCCGACTCTGTCTTATTAACGTGTTGGCCTCCGGCACCGCCTGCGCGGAAGGTGTCTATTTTGAGATCAGTTTCGTTTATATCAATCTTTTCGTCCTCGGTCTCATGAATGACCGTGACGCCTGCAAACGAGGTGTGGCGACGTTTGTTGGCGTCATATGGCGATATGCGGACGAGGCGATGAATACCGTTTTCGGTTTTGAGTAAGCCGAAGGCATTGGTGCCTCTGATGTAAAGCGTGGCTGATTTGATACCCGCAGCCTCACCACTTTGGCAGTCAAGAACGCTGACATTAAGATTTTCTCGCTCACAAAATCTCAGGTACATGCGCAGCAGCATTTGGGCCCAATCCTGTGATTCGGTGCCGCCCGCTCCCGCGTTGATACTCAGATAGCAGTTTATAGCGTCATTTTCTTCGCTGAGCAAAAGATTGAGCTTGAAATGGGCGATGCGTGAGCAAAGTTTGGCGATATCAGGGGCAATATTGGCAAGTTCTGATTCGCTATTTTTGAAAATCTCTAATAATTCAACAAAATCGTTGTAATTTTTGTCGATGGCCTGGTAATCCTCAACCATCACTTTAAGTTTGCGATGCTCGGTAAGAATAGCATCGCGTTCAGGATGTTTCCAAAAATCAGGATCGTTGACCTTGGGATCAAGCTCGGTAAATTTTTCACCAAGTTTGGTTTGGAGCCAAAAAGAGCGGATGGCCGAAACATCGGCCTCCGCATTTCTCAATTTTTCTTGTAATTCGTCAAAAAGCATCGTCATCACATCGATTTAGAGTGAAGAAATTTGTAATAATCTTATGAAGTATAGCATGATGCGATGTTCTTGGAAAAACCCTCAAATTTTCCGGCGTCCAACCTTCGATTGATTGTGGGTTGGAATAGCGCGTGTACCTGAAAAAAGCTTGCGAATAACATTGGCGCTACGTTTTGTTCTGGTATCTTTACCGGATTTATGGTGTTTCCAGTCTTTGTCGACGAGTTCTTCGGTGTCTGGATAATGATGCTCTAGGTCTTCAAATCGTGCAGTCTTTCCCATACCCTCCCTTTCTTTCCCCTATAAGATCATCCTTTTCTTTTAGATTAGTAAGAATAAGCCCTTCGGGTCAATGCTTTACCGCTTTCTCTTAAGCAAATACTTGCAGCTCAAGCCTTTGTTGCATTAGGCTGATGGTATAAGACGACGAAATAGGCCCAAAAATGAGTGTTAATTTAACTTGCAACACTGCCCAAATGTCGATATAATTTTCACGTTATTAATTGAAAATTACGCATAAAAACAGCGTTTTTGATATGTACAAAGGGCCTATAGCTCAGGTGGTTAGAGCACCCCGCTGATAACGGGGAGGTCAGTCGTTCAAGTCGACTTAGGCCCACCATACTCCGCTAAAGCTAGGTATGGTTGCGCCATTAACTTTGAAATCTCCGGGGGTATAGCTCAGTTGGTAGAGCGTCCGCTTTGCACGCGGAAGGTCAGCGGTTCGAATCCGCTTACCTCCACCAGAAAATCCCAAAAGTTTACCGGTTGGTATATGCCAACCGGTTTTTTTGTGTCTATGCTTTTGATAGCAGCATTTCTACTTAACTTAGGGCGACTTGTGCAAAATTGTGTTCTCAATAGAGGATTAGGTGCGATTATCAAACGCACTGGTCTTTCATGGCTGGTGGGTGACGATGTTCGAAAATCCTACTAAAT
>JAHFBS010000132.1 GCA_023249895.1 bacterium
ATCTGACACATATAAAAAATGGAACTCGTCGTTGGAATGAAGATGCGCTGAAAAAGCTAGCAGTTGCTTTTGGAACGCATCCGGTTGAACTTTTTGCACAACGACGAACGCGGACTGATTCAGTTGAGACATCGGTTAAGATGCCTGAAAGTGCCAATGTTGATTTGCAGCTTAAGGTTGTTCCTGTGATGGGTGATATTCCTTCAAATCCATCCCCGTACAACAATCAGTTAATGCAGGTAACGACAGGTTATAAAGATGTTTTTGTTCCGGTTGCCAATATAACTGATGAAGCAATGTTTTGCTTGTGCGTTGAAAATAATGCAATGGCGCCAAATTTTGTGAAGGGTGACTATCTCATTATTTCACCTGAAACGTGGACGCGCTCGGGAGATATTGCTGCTGTTGAATACGGTAATGAGACGCAGGTCAAAGCGATTATGCAAGTGACTTATATGGAAGAGTTTATGGTGCTTGAGTCAGTCAACCATAAAACTCCGCCAGTGGCATTAGTGCGCGGCAAGGATCATTTCAGAGTAATTGGTAAAGTGATTCATCGTTACCAACGCCTTGGCTAAATATTTTGTATAACAATAGCAGAGCTCCGGATCTTGCTTTTAAGAAACGGAGCTCTTTTTTTATGCCAATAAAACCTTAATAGCATCGATAAAAAAGTAACCGCCGATACTCAGTAGGATGATGCCGTTAATAATTGAAATCTTACGTAAGTATTTTAGATCAATCGCTTTACCCAACTGGGTTGCAAAATAAGCTATGGTGGCCAACACGCAGAGTGAGCCAACTGCCGTCATTGAACTTCCCATAATGATGCGACCAATACTTGGGATTCCCTGCGCTGGGGTCATTTGGGCGCTGATGAACATAAAAAAGAAAATAGTAATTGGATTCAAGACGGTATAAAAAAACGTTTTTGCCATTGCTGCTATCATGCTGTCTGCGGCGAGTTGTGGCTGCGTTGGATATTCTTTGTGAGGTAAAAGCATTGAAATACCAAAGATGAGCAACAACAAACCGCCGGCAAGGTCAATGCCGACCTGATAACGGCGTGATTCTTCAAGCACGCTTAAAATACCCAGCATGCCAAGCAAGAAGAGCGTGCCATCGCCTAGTGACGCGCCAAGCGCCTTGAAAAAACCACTCTTAAAACCACGAAGTGCGCTCGTATTAAAAACGAGTACAAAAATAGGCCCTACAGCCGACGCTGCAGATACTCCGATCAAGAAACACTGCACCAGAAATATATGATTCATAAACGTCCCCCCGGGAACTTATGCTGGCGGAGATAGAAATCTTTGTTATTATTCTAGCACACTCATAGTGGTATCTTGAAACAGTTGTTCAAATAGCAAAAATTATAATAGAAAATATTCGAAAGATGCTATGACGCAGCGGCCTGTTGAATCAACAATTTCATTTGGAACCGATGGGGTAAGAGGGCGAGCTGATAAATTTCCATTTACCGACCAAGCTCTTGTTGCTCTTGGCTATGCCATTGGGCAGTGGGCCAAGGAAGTCTATGGTAAGCTTCAGCCGGTGATTGCTATGAGCTCAGATACCCGTATCTCTGGAGATCGCATAAAACGTTCGCTGGGTAATGGATTGATGCAAGCCGGTGCCAGCGTCCTTGATGCTGGTATTCTGACAACCCCGGGGATTTTTGCGGTAATTTCGGGGGGTAAAATATGCGATGCAAGTATTTCAGTATCCGCCTCTCATAATCCTTATGAAGACAATGGCATTAAGCTTTTTGATTCGCGCCGTTGCAAAATTACGGTTGATGATGAGCGAAAAATAATTCGTGCATTTGAACAAGCTGTTGGGCGAATTGAGTTGTCGTCTGATTATGAAATTGAAAAATGGCCTGAGGCTGTTACAGACTATATGCAACGCATTGTTACGCAGTTCAAGCCGCTTTTTTTGCGTAACGTTAAAGTAGTACTTGATTGTGCGCATGGCGCTGCCTATGTTGTTGCGCCAGAAATTTTCCGCGCATTGGGTGCGACGGTTATTGCCATGGCGCATACGCCTGATGGCACCAATATCAATCAACAGTGTGGTTCGGTTCACCCCGAAGAGCTTGCACGTAGAGTTTGTGCCGAGCAGGCCGATTGTGGTTTTGCGTTTGACGGGGATGCTGACCGTGTGGTAGCGGTAAGTCGTACTGGCGTTATTAAAGATGGCGATGATATTCTTGCGATGTTACTCACACTGCCTGTATATCAATCACTTGGACACGTTGTTGGTACCGTTTTTACCAACCAGGGATTTGAAGAATACCTTCGTGAACAGGGCAAGCATTTATTCAGAACTAAAGTTGGGGAAAAATACGTAGCAGCAAAGCTTGAAGAAGAAAATTTGCTGCTTGGTGGTGAAGTTTCTGGCCATATTATTACGCGTGATTATGCTCCTACCGGTGATGGCATTTTTGTCGCACTTAAGGTACTTGAATCGATTATTCAGCATAATAACTGGGATATGGTAACGTTTCAGAAATTTCCGCAAGTTTTGGCCAATGTTCAGGTTGCACGCAAACCCGATCTTACCGAGCAGCCGTATGCCACACTTATTGCAGAATATGAACGTACTATAGGCAAGGGCAGAATAGTAGTACGTTATTCTGGTACTGAACCGCTGCTTCGTGTTATGACAGAAGCCGATACCTATGAACGGGCCCAGCATGTTGCACATGATTTGGCCCAGGTTCTCAAAAAGGTAATAGAAACCAGTCAATAGGGGAGACTCTTATGATCATTGAGCGTATAAAGAAGGGATTATATCTTGTTCGCTCGACGTTTTTAAGCGGTTTGTTCACGCTTATTCCTATAGCAGCAACCTTATTTTTCTTGCACTTTCTCTACAATTTAGTGGCTCGTATGTTGGCGCCGGTATATAAGTTGGAGCCCGCATTTTTAAAAGTGATTCCAGGCATTGAATTTGTAATAGCAATCGTGTTGATATTGTTGCTTGGAATAACGCTTAAAGTATTTATTGCGCATCAAGTAATTCATT
>JAHFBS010000014.1 GCA_023249895.1 bacterium
CGATCAAGAAATATGGCATCGACTTTCACATGTTCTGCGCGCACGGCCAGACGATGAGTTTATATTTTTTGATGATCAAAAGGTTATTCACCTACAACTTCAATCATTAAGCACCAAGGGTACGGTCCAAGGCGTTATGCAGCAACTTTGGGAAGCACAGCCATTGGCGCCTGCGATCAATCTTTTTATGGGTCTTGTGCGCCGTGATGCTTGGAGTGAGATTGTTTATTATGCAGCTCAAATGGGCGTTACAACCGTAACTCCCATTATTTCTGCAAAAACGCAACGTGAATGGGGCGGCGAGCGGGAACTTGAACGCATGAAAAGCGTAATGGTTGCTGCGTGAGAACAAGCACATCAATTTGTTATTCCGAAAATTCATCAACCAGTAACGATTGATGAAGCGCTTCATCAACATGAATTCGTGGCATCAGCAACAACGGCTTCGGTGTATGGATGTGTTGAAGGCAAAGCATTTTTTTCAACGTTACAAACTATAGTCGCCCAGAATCCTTCAACGCTTAATATCGTTATTGGGCCTGAGGGTGGATTTACTGCTGCCGAAAGTACCGCGCTTGAAAAAGCTGGCGTACGTGGCATGGCACTGACACCAACAATTCTTCGTTCACAGGATGCAGTGGCGGTATGTGTGGGGGCTTTTAGGAGTTCTTTTTTTGTTCCGGATGCTGCGCAATCGCAAAATACTGAGATTTAAGATAATTGGGTTCAATTTTGTAGCAGGGTGTTGTTTGTGCAAGAAACTGCTGCAATCCAAGACTTCCAATGCTATCAACGCTTGGCGTTGCTTGATCGTGATGATAAAAACGAATCTCTTGTGATAATGAGGACGTTATTAAATCAAGATGTTGCGCACACCCATTTCCCGTCCCAATCAATTCTTGAGGCGCATATTCTTTGCTGATCATAGTAAGAACAGCATCAATTTTTGCGCAGCCCTTATTCAGCATCTCATAGCTGTTTTGAGTCTGATTAAAACGTGATAACGCGTAATAAACATCATTGTTGTAGGCATTGAGAATCACAAGAATATAAGAATAAGCGGGAATTTTGTGATCGGTTATTTGAATAGTTACGTCATAGGTAAGTGCGTCAAGACTATCGACGCCGACTAGTGGTATGCGATGAGCAAAGGCTATGCCATTGACGGTTGCAAGCGCAACACGAAGTGAGGTAAATGCGCCGGGTCCTTTGTCGATGGCTATAAAATCGAGATCTGCTAATTGAAGATTTTGATCTTCAAGGAGCGACATGCAAAGCGGTATAAGATGAGAGCTTGCACGCGATTGCGTACTTGAAAGACGTGCACTACACACGCTTTTGGTGAAAAGCGCAAGATGGACGTGCGCATAGGTTGCTTGGATACTCAAGAAGACTGGCTTCATAGGGGTGTATTAGTCGTTTTGTCGTTTAAGCTTTTGTCGTTGGTAAAATATTCCGAAGGAATCGTCTTTGATGGTGTTTTCGCGTTTCTCAATTATTTTACCACAATTAAGGCATTTCCACCCCTCAAAGTTGATAAAATGATCGAAGAACGACTGCATGACCATCAGTCCTCCGCATTTTGGGCATCGCATAGGCTCCTTCCCCGTTTTTATTATTACCTTTTATATGCAGTACCTGAATCCGAGCCCGTTTTTACTTGCAGTCCTAAAATCATACCACAGTTATGTGTAACCATAACAAATCTTTTGTAAAAAAAGCATTTGGCTCGTTTTTTCTTATTCACCATTTCCACTGGACTGTGTCAATTCAAGTTCAAGAAATGCGCGTCGCGCCTGCTCTGCTTCTGACGCTTTGTCTTTCCCTGCTAGTTGAGTGCCATCTTCTCCTGCGATCTGCCCAATGCGAGAAGCGTTAAATTTAAGCGCTTCTGTCTGCTGCTGAACGCGTTGTGATTGTTGCAGTGTTTGTACCTGAAGATCAAGATTTTTTTTATGTGCCTTTTCAAGCTTGCGAACAAGCGCTTGCTTGAGGGCGTTTTTTTCTTCTTGATATGATCTGAGATTAATATCGATAATCGCATTTAATTTGTTAATTTCTTCTTTTTCCGAAACGCAATGAGTGGCGCGTGCTGTTTTTTGTGCTGCTTGTAATGCGGCGTCACGATCGGTAATTGATTGATTAAGAAGCATGTTTATTTCGTACAAAAGTGCGAGACGAAGGCGTGGTAACATTTCGGCAACTGTTGCAGATGATACAAGCATTGAGTTGAGTGTCGATTCGGCATTTTTTTGTATATTCACCAAGCGAGCGAGCGCTTGTATTTTATCATTGAGTTGCTCGTAAAGAGGATCGGTTAGTGATGTCATGCTGGCAAGCGTGGTAGTAAACCATGAAGAAAGTCGATCGAAATATCTAGAAAAGTCCGCAACTTCTGTTGGCGATTCTGCCTGTTCAACAATGGCGCGTAAAAATGAGAGGTGTGTATCAAATGATTTTTGTAATGACTCTTTCCAGCTTTGTTCGCTTGCTGTTATTGATTGTGTTGCAACAAGATGAGATACGTGCGCGCAGATTACAAGAGAAACGAATAACATGATCTTCATACAGCCCCCACCCGAATAATTTAAAATCCTATTCTCATACTATGTGATGGAGAGCCAAAATACAAGATATGACTTTCAAATCCCCTCAGAGAGCCTGTTACAAGCATCTTGCCCAAGTGGTGTCCTGGGTGTGGCTTGCACAGTATCCTGTTCCTGCGCATACTGAAACGGTTGGTCCGTTTATTGAAAAGTGGAGAATAATTTATGAAGTCACGCACAATTGGTGTAATGATAATCGGATGCATGGTGGCCGCTGTGGCTTTTGGGGTGGTGACGTGGAGACGCGTACATAAGCCAGTCATTTCTCAACCGTGGATGACCGTTTTTGTGCATGGAAGTTTCGGCTCACTTTTGGGGTTCTTGAATCTTTCGGATCTTTTATCAGATCGTGTTCGCGGTACTGAGTATCAACAGATAGCATTAAAAATACGTAACGATGGATTCTTTTATCGCCATCAACCAATCCTTGAGCAGGGCCTTATTGCCTTTGAACCAACACTTGATCCCCAGAAGGCTACGGCAAAGAAATTTGCTATTTATCCTATTGTTAAAGCATATGAAATTGTTAATGAAAAAGTGTTTCCTGAAGAGGGTAAAAATTACTTTTATGCGTTTGGGTGGAGCGGCCTTTTGAGCCAAACTAACCGACGTCTTGAAGCTATCCGTTTTTACAATGCTCTTTGTGCTGAACTAGCCCGTCTTAGATCAAAAGGGATATTTCCTAAAGTTCGCATTATTACTCATTCGCATGGAGGAAATATTGCACTTAACCTTGGGGCCGTGCAAAAGCTACTTGCTTTGCCGCTTACTGATACAAGCGCTCAATTTTCGTCAGATCTAGAAGAAAACGAATCTTTGCAAGATATGGCGGCTGTTATGCGTAATCTTCCATCGCAGGAGGGAGCTCGAACTCGTACGCAGCAAGAAGTGTGGGATTATATTCCTGTTGATCGGTCGCTGGTGATTGATGAACTTATTATGTTTGGTTCGCCCGTACAGGCTGAAACTGAACGTTTTTGTCAGGCTCCAATTTTTAAAAAAGTTTTCAATATCTATTCTGGGGAAGATTGGGTGCAACGATTTGATTGGGTGAGCTCTAAAAGAACAACGATTAGTAAACAGCGCTTAATGCTCAAAGAGGGCCACATAGAAAAGGGCGCTCATGTTGTTCAGGCGCGTATTATGCTTGGTCGCCAGGTAGCCAATGATAAGCTTGTCATTAATCGCGCAGAGGATGCTGTAGTTAGTAATCAGGTGTATCGTGGCCAAGAGCCATCAATACTTGATGCTCTGATGTCGGGGAAAAATGTGTTTGTACGTAAAAGCAAAGATCCAACACACAAAGAAATGTGGTTTTTGATGTGGTCAGAAGATCCCGAAGGGTATTCATCGCCTCTCTTTCCTTTACCAACGGTCGTGATGACGCCGCTTATTATCAAAGCCCTTGATATGACACAAAATATGGTTGATGCTGATGTCAATATTGATATTGTTGGCACAAAGATAGTTGCATATGTGCTGCAACATGATCAGGACGCTGTTAAAGGAAAATGGGAACTTGATGCATCAGTTCTTACTTCGCTACAACAACAAACAATGAAATTAAAACCATCAAGAGAGGTATATGGAGATGAGTTTAATGCTATTTATCGATACTTGCGTTAAAGCCGGTTATAATTGCGTAACTGAAAAAGAATCAGAAAAAGAATAGCTTTTTTTCCACGAATCTGTATCATAATTTCCTTCAGAGATCGTCTTAAAAAGCTGATGTTTTCTACCTAATTTATGGTGGCTCTACATCTAAAGAGGATTGCATGAACCGTATCAAAAGACATAAGCATTTGAATATCTTGATGCGTAGTTTGCTCCTTATGACATTTGCGATAGCAACATCGACGAATGTGTGTCGATGCGAAGAAGATGAAGAGGAGCCTTCCCAAGAAGCAGTAGTAAATGAGGCTGACAAACTCCAAGCATCTCTTGAACATACCGTAACCGCTCGTACGGACGAATCAAAACAGTTTGATCATCTTATTGTCAAAAACATTATCATCGAAGGTAATAAATACGTAACCAAGGAAGCCATTATTGCTCGCCTTCCTTACAAAATTGATCAAGAATTTGATGCCGAAAAAAGTGGCTTTGCGTTGCGACATCTGTATGCCTTAGATCGCTTTCATCAAGTACGTATTGATGGTGAAAAAATTGATGACAAAACCATGAATTTGTATGTGGTTGTTGAAGAAAAGAAGCTTCTTGAAAAGTGCGAATTTAGGGGCAATAAATTATTACGTACGCGAAAAATTAAAGACAAGCTTAAGCTTGATAAAATGACGACCATCGATGAGCAAGCGTTGCGTAATATTACCGACCAGATTCGCAAAATGTATCGAGAAGAAGGACGTCATCAGGTAAAAATAACGCATGCCTTGGAGCCGAATAAAGAAAATCCTGACAAAGTTACGGTGATTTTTACTATTAATGATGGCCCAAAATCGAGCATCAAATACGTTAAATTTATTGGCAATGAACACTTTCCTGATCGTAAATTGCGCAATGTTATTTTCTCACGAGAAAATTGGTTATTAAGTTTTATGGACAATGGCGGAACGTATGATGAAGAAGCCATTGAGATTGATAAACACCGCATCGAATATTTTTATCGTGATCACGGTTATTTGATGGTGAGAGTGCATCGTGCGCAAGTAGATTATTCACCAGATAAACACGATATAACCGTTACTTTTCATGTTAAAGAAGGTCCTCAGTTTTTTGTGCGTGAATTGCATGTTGTTGGTGATGAAGTTTATGGCGAAGATGAATTGTTTCCTTTGGTTCGTCTTGAACAGGGTAAGCCATATGCACAACAACTTTTGATGCAATCGATGAACAATATCAAAGATCTCTATGGCGAAAAGGGCTACATTTATTGCGATGTCTTTCCTCAGGTAAAGCCGGATGAACAAAAAAATGAGGTCGACATAACCTTCAGTGTTGAACGTGGTAAGAAATTATTCGCTAATCGTATTGTCATTACCGGTAATAAAGTGACTCACGATAAAGTCATTCGCCGTCAGCTTGAAATTGATGAAGGCGATTTGATCACCACCAAAAAATTGAATCAGTCGCGTACCAGTGTTGAATATTTGAGCTATTTTGAACGTAATGGCGTCAACTGGAAGCTGCATCGTATTTCTGATGATCTTGCTGATCTTGAAATGAATGTTCAAGAAGCCAAGACAGGCAACTTAAATTTCATGCTGAGTTATGGTACCGATCAATACAACCCAACGCCATCGGCGCGTGGTATGATCTCGGTTGATAAGCTTAACTTGTTTGGTCGTGGTTATGATGTTGGCGGATTGGTCCAAGCAGATAGACACCGTATCCGAAAACTTGAAGCGCACTTCTTTGATCCGCATATTTTTGATAGCGATATTTCGACCGGTATTTATGCCTACAAACGATGGGATGAGTACGAACAATGGAGCAACAGTATGAAAGGTACGCCGATACAAAATGTATTGGGCGCTGACGTACGCCTTGGATTCTGGTTGCCACAAGTTGATAAAAGATTGCAGCTTGTGCTTGATATTGGCATAGAAGATTTGCGCATGAAGCACACTGAACTTAAACGTCCTAATCAGTTGTTCGAACCAATTGTACAACGAACATTACAAACCGGTACGCTTCAGTGGATTGGCCTTGATTTGGTTAAAGATACGCGTAACCACCAAGTGTATCCAAATGATGGCTATAAAATGACAACCAGTTTCAAGACCGCGCTTCCAGGTTTGAATCACAAATTTGGGTTCATTAAAGGTGAGGTCGAAGCAAGCTTTTATACAGCCTTGATAGACAAATTCCTTCTTGGCGAGCCCCTGGTACTTGCGTTGCATGCCAAAATGGGAACAATTCGCGAATTTAAGGGTGATAGACCTGTTCCTTACAAAGAGTTATACCACATTGGTGGACAGAATACGGTGCGTGGATTTACCTGGAGTGGTATTGGCCCTGCATGGATTAACAACGATCCTCTTGGCGCGCGCAACGCCTTGGTATACAACGTTGAGTTGGTGTTCCCGCTGATTCCAGATTATTCAATGAAAGCTCATCTATTTTATGATGCCGGTGCTGGTTGGGATACGCCAAAACAGGGTATTTCAGATCCTTCGATGATTAAGCGTGACAAATTTGATCTTCGTAACGCAATTGGTTTTGGTCTTAATCTGCTTAAACCAGTTCCTGCCAAAATTGACTGGGGCTTTAAGCTTGATCGTAAGAAGAAAGATCATGAATCAGCGCAAGAATTTCATCTGAGCATGAACTATGCGTGGTAAGAATTGCTTTTCATTGCAGCTATGATATCCTTCGGCGTCACATTATAAATGAACATTGCTATTTGACGCCTCTGTTGCGAAAGGCTTCTTATGATGAACATAAAAAAAATAATAAGTTTGTTCTGTCTGCTCAGCGTATGCTTACCCCTTGTAGCTGTGCAACCAAGGCCTAAAAAACGTCCAGGGACCATTGAAACTTTGTTAGTTACGGTTGAATATGGTGAAGGCGGTAGCATCAAACGAATCGTTGATGCAGATCATGCAACTCCAGAAACGGTTGTGCCCTTAGTCAAAGGACTTGCCTTTAGTGATAAAGAAGAGCTTTCAGATTTTTCAAAGGTGCTTTTCAATGTTTTGTATCACGTGGAGACGCGTGGTGAATAAAGGGGCTCTTGTTGCTTTGTTTGTGTGGTGTACTGCCTGTTATGGGGGCGTTCATCACCGTCAAGCAGTTGATCCGCTTTCAAAAATTGTTGTTACCAGCACCGATGCACTTTGTACCAAAAATTCTGGCAAGTTGGGTCTGTATACCTTCCAGTATCGCAATAATGTGCATGTTACATTTGCTGATCAAAGCACAATCACTGCAGATTTTTTGGAGATTGTGCTTGATACAAAAAAAGCCGATACTCATAAAAGTATGCAAGCACCAGATCTTAATAACTTTAAGCAAATAACGTTGACCGGTAATGTTCGTATTACCAGTACGCATCGCAAAGCGTCTGCCGATACAGCGCGTGTTTTTTTGACTGATCAACGGGTTGTTTTGGAAGGCAATGTTAAGATTTGGCAGACTAAACAAAAAGCACATGATATTCCTGTCGTTATTGAAAGTTCTAAGGCGGAGTTGAGTTTGCGCTCTGGACAAGCTCATCTTTTGGGTAATGCAGTTACTCCGGTAAGTACTACTATTGTATTACGCGATCAACTGCTACCTCGTCGTCAATCTCATTCTTCAACGGTTGTTCAACATGGGTCGCATTCATCTACTTCCACCTCACGAAGCGCTTAAAATTGCTGCCGGTGAGGTTATCGATCGTCCTGCGCATGTTCTTAAAGAACTCATCGAAAATAGTATTGATGCCGGCGCAACCACGATTACTGTTTTTATCGAAGATGTTGGCAAGCAACTGATTCGGGTTGTTGATAATGGCTGTGGTATGTCAGAAGATGATGCTGAATTATGTTTTGCTTCTCATGCGACCAGCAAATTGCATTGCGTTGATGATCTTGAACAGGTTGCAAGTTTTGGTTTTCGTGGCGAGGCGTTGGCAAGCGTTGCGGCTATAAGCAAAGTAAAACTTATTACCAAGCAACATACTGCAGATGAGTCTGTTCCTGGAATTGCTATAGATTACAGTGGTGTGACGTTGCAACAGCGTGGTGTTATCGCGTGTGGAGTGGGGACTGATATTCAAATTCGTGATTTATTTTTTAACATGCCGGTCAGGAAAAAATTTCTCAAAAGGGATGAAACTGAATGGAACGCCCTACAAAGTGTTTTTACTGCGTTCTGTTTAAGCCATTCACGTATTCATTTTAAACTCTACCGAGATGGCGCTTGTGTCATAAATGCTCCCGGTGTTATTCATGAGCGTGAGCGTGCCTTGCAACTGTGGGAGACTGATATAGCCCACGGACTGTTGCCGCTACAAAATGATCAAACGGTGCATGAAGACGTCATCTCAATTACCGGTTCACTATCACATCAGCATGTTTGGCGTTACGGCAGACAGCATATTTATTTTTTTGTTAATGGGCGGTGGGTGAAAAATAACGAATTAGCAAAAGCACTTATGAAGGGATATTCAGGTGTTCTTCCTGAAGCCTGTTTTCCTGCGGCCGTAATCTTTATTACCATGGATCGTAAATTTGTTGATGTTAACATTCATCCAAAAAAGGAAGAAGTTCGTTTTGCGCATCCTGGTCGGTTACAAACAATGCTGACAACCGCGGTGAAGCGAACGCTTGAACAGCACGTGACGCGTACATTAAGCCCCGTTTCAGCGCCATTGTCGCAGCCTCAAATATCGATACCACCTCAATCGAGCATTGCGCCAATGCCAACAATTTTTCCGCCACAATTTTTTACGTCTATGCCACCAGTAGTTTCATCGGTTTCCTACAATGTTGTACCTCCGGTTGTGCACGTACAAACTCAACCAGAAGTATTGCAGCCAACGTTTACTATCGTGGGACAACTTTTTGCTACGTATCTGATTATTGAAAAAGAAGATGCGATAATTTTTATTGATCAACACGCCGCACACGAGCGTATTGTGTACGAAAAAATGAAGCAAAATTATACCGTACAGCATGGTGTGACGCTTTTGTTCCCAGAGATTGTTGCGCTTGCTCCTGAGCAGATTAATGGCTTGCTCGAACACAAAGATTTTTTAATTCAACAGGGCGTCGAATTTGACATTCTGAGCGATGAGAAAGTTGTCGTGCGCAGTGCGCCGCCACAGCTCAAAAATGTAGCCATTGCCGAATTTATGCGTGATGTCGCAACGTTTATTCATGAACATGCAACGTTGGATACAAATCTTTTAGGCACGACGTTACATGAACGTATTCATGCACAACTTGCTTGCAAAACAGCTATTAAGGCGGGAGATGTGCTTTCGCATGAACAAATGAAAAAGCTCATTGAAGATCTAGAGCTTGTTGATAATCGCTTTATCTGTGTGCACGGCCGTCCGACGATGTGGCGTATTGAAAAAAGTGAATTTGAGAAAAAATTTAGACGAACGTAAATGAGACGCTAAAAAAAATAAGAGCCGCTCGATTATGGGCGGCTCTTATTTTTAGATTCAATCGAAGCAAATTTAGTTTTTATTTTTGTTGGTCAGGACCCAAAAAAGGTGCGATGTAGGCATCATAAACCTCAGGCGGAAGATTGTCCCACTCTTCGAGTACCATCTTTTTAATTTCGGATCTATCGATGATAAATTTCTCCAAGAATGTGACGATTTCGGGTCGTTCTCTTTTTTTTGCGATATCAAAAGCGGTGTTCTCATCATTGTTTTTCAATGTAATATCTGCGCATGCTGCAAACAGCTTTTTCACAATCTCTATATGCCCACTCCATGCCGCTATGGTGAGTGCGATATCGCCTGACAGATTTTGCGTATCGGTATCAGCGTTGGCCGCAAGCAGCATTGCTACAATCTGATCGTGCCCGCACGAAGCCTGCATTAAGGCTGTTTGATCATAACTATCTTTGGCATCAACGTCGATACCTTGTATAGTAAGAATTCTTCGTACGATTTCTACATGCCCCCTCTCTGATGCAATCATTAAAGCTGTTTGCGTATTAGTGTCTTGCATATTAACGTTGACGTGTGCAGCAAGTGCCGTTTCTAGTTTTGTCATATTGCCGGTATATGCGGCGCCTATGAGCAGACATTCATGGTAAGGATGGGGCGCATTCATAGCCGCGCTCACGTGCAGCGATCCGAATACAACTGCAGTCATTAAAAGAAAACGTTGACCAATCTTCTTCATGAAAGTTGCATCATACTACCACCGCAACGAGCAAGTTTATCTGCAATAAGCGCTGTCTTGGTTGCGTGTAAGATACGTGCAACCGGAATTGGTGGGATCCATTGTTCTTGATATGCTGCTTCAAAAAACTTCATATACAGATGTTGATGACCTTTGTCTTGTGTGCCAGCACGTTGGTTGAGTGATGAGGGTAAGCCGTATCCTTTGAGTTCTAAAAAATCATCCATGATGATGGTTTTACCGTCAAAAAATACTTCCATATATTCTTTGCCTGCATTGTGATGTCCGCATGAAGTATAGGTGAGTACACAACACGATCCATCATGCATGGTAACCGTTATGATGACATTATCAGGTGATGAGAGTTGCGATGTGGCAGAGGTGCTTGAGCCAACCGTGATAGAGTGTGGCGTTGAGTCGGTCAGAAAATAAAAAAGTTCAAAAATATGACACGCTTCGCCAATAATGCGTCCGCCATGTTCTGATGATTGAATCCAGTGATCGGCATTAAGATGTCCCGCATTCATGCGATACGTAATGAGCGCCGGTTGTGTGCGTGTAGCGAGTTGTTTTTTTATTGCTTGCATAAAGGGGGCATAAGATCTGTTGAAATCAACGCAGTAACGAGCTTGTGGGTGAGCTTCAAGAAAGCTTTTAAGAGCGTGGTATTCTTCATCAGATATTGCCGCAGGTT
>JAHFBS010000015.1 GCA_023249895.1 bacterium
TAATTGAGGCAAGCGTCTGATTTTCGCGCTCGACTCTGACATGCTCTTTGGCTTCAAGCGCTTGATGGAGTCCATCGCTATAACGACGGCCAGGAAGAATACGACCAGTGAATTCGTCAACAATTAAAACTTCTTCTTCATTAACAACATAATCAACGTCTTTTTTGAAAAGCGTATGCGCGCGCAATGCTTGCGATACGCTATGCACCGTCATAATATTTTCGGGAGCATAAAGATTATCAACGCGATAGAAGTGCTCAATCTTGTCAGTACCTGCTTCAGTCAAATTAACGGTGCGAGCTTTTTCATCAATCTCATAATCGTCTTTATTCAAGGTCAAAATGGCACGATCAGCAAGTTCGTACAAATTACCGCCACGTTCGCCAGCACCCGAAATAATTAATGGCGTACGCGCTTCATCAATCAAGATTGAGTCTACTTCGTCAACAATCGCGTAATGCAACTCACGTTGTGCAAGATCGTTGATATCAAACTTCATATTATCGCGCAGATAATCAAAACCAAATTCATTATTGGTGCCATACGTAATATCAGCAGCATAAGCCTTTTTACGTGCAGCATCATCCATGCTGTTTTGGATAAGTCCAACTTCAAGACCAAGAAAATTATAAATTTGTCCCATCCACTCTGAGTCACGCTTTGCCAAATAATCGTTGACCGTTATAAGATGAGCACCTTTGCCCTCAAGAGCATTAAGATACAACGGCAAGGTTGATGTTAACGTTTTACCTTCGCCGGTTTTCATTTCAGTAATTTTTCCTTGGTGCAATACAATGCCACCAACAAGCTGCATATCAAAGTGACGCTGATTGAGTTTACGAATCGCCGCTTCGCGCACAACCGCAAAAGCTTCGGGCAAAATACTATCAAGACTTTGACCACGCGCAATACGCTCTTTGAACACATTTGTTTTGGCAGCAAGATGCTCATCAGAGAGCTCTTTGATGGCCGGCTCTAGGGTATTGATTTTGTGAACTAAGGGATAGATCCGACGAAGTTCACGTTCATTTTGTGTTCCAAAAACTTTAGCAAGTATTTGTGCTATCATGACTTATTCCCAGCGCCCGACGAATTTCTTCTGAGGGCGAAAAAACGTTAATTTAATATAGATAAGGGTATCACAAAGTGCACATTCTTTACAAAAAAAAACAATTGTCATAAGGTATTTCATACGTATTATTGCTCTTTTCCATCATTTGCACCGGCCACAGGCCAACCAAACTTTACACAAGGCAAGCCAATGCACAATCAAACGAACGATCAAACGTATAACGTTGGTAAGGTTCTACGCATCAGTGGAACCGTTGTAGATGCACAGTTTGAAGAGGTTAATGTCCCTGAGATATTGCACCGTCTTCTTATTCTGCGCAACGAACATCCCGATAATGCTGCTTTTGCCCAAGCACTCGCCACCGAGGCCCCCACTCCAGATATTATTAATATTGAAGTTGCGCAACACCTTGGCGATGGCATTGTTCGCTGCATTGCGCTTGAACCACTCGATGGCATTCGTCGTGGACTAGCCGTCTTGGACACCGGCAAACCACTTTCCGTTCCCGTCGGTCAAGCCGTCCTTGGCCATATTTTTGACGCTATGGGCAGACCGATTGACGGATCTTCACTTTCAAAACAAGAAACATATTGGCCCATTTATCGCAGTGCCCCAAGCTTAATCGAACAAAAAACAACTGATGAAATTCTTGAAACCGGCATTAAGGTTATCGACCTGCTCACTCCGTATGTTAAGGGAAGCAAAATTGGTCTTTTTGGCGGTGCGGGCGTTGGTAAAACTATTATCGTCCAAGAACTTATCCGCAACGTTGCCAAGGAGCATGGTGGCTATTCGGTATTTGTCGGCATAGGAGAACGAACTCGCGAGGGTAATGAACTGTGGCTTGAAATGAAAGCCTCCGGCGTGCTTGAAAAAACTGCGCTGGTCTTTGGTCAAATGGGAGAAATGCCCGGCGCTCGTCTACGCGTTGGACTTACCGGTCTGACCATGGCTGAATATTTCCGCGACAAAGAACATCGCGATACCCTTCTTTTCATCGACAATATTTTTAGATATGTGCAAGCAGGCCTTGATGTTTCAGCATTGCTCGGCCGTATGCCATCAGCAGTCGGTTACCAACCAACACTGGCATCTGAAATGGGCATGCTGCAAGAACGTATTACCACCACCTACAACGGATCGATCACCTCAATTCAGGCCGTATACGTCCCGGCTGACGATTACACCGATCCAGCTCCGGCAACCACCTTTCAACACCTTGATGCAAGCACGGTACTTTCACGTAAAATTGCACAAGCAGGACTCTTTCCTGCGGTCGATCCACTTGAATCAACCTCCAAGGGTCTTAAGCCAAGCATCGTCGGTCAACGCCACTATGATGTTGCACGCGCTATTCAACAAATGCTGCAAAAATATCGCGAGCTTCAAGATATCATCGCCATTCTTGGCATGGATGAGCTTTCAGACGCCGATAAAGTTATTGTTAACCGCGCAAAAAAACTTCACAACTTTCTCACCCAACCAATGTTTGTTGCCGAACAATTTTCAGGACTTCCTGGCCGTTACGTAAAACGTGAACAAACAGTCATAGACTTTGAAGAAATCGTTTCGGGCGCTTGTGATGACATGCCAACACAGGCATTGTATATGGTCGGCACACTGGCTGAAGCAAAAGAAAAAACAAAGATTTCGGTGTAATGGATACCAATGGCACACGATATGAGTTCATTTACGCTTGAAATTGTTGCCTCAACGCAATCAGAAATTCATAGTATCGAATGGGTCGAAATTGAAAGCCCCACCGGGAGCTTTTTGGTCGGCCCCGACCACATGCCGCTTGTCTCGCTCATCAAGAAAAGAAGTACCGTTACGTACCGCAAAACCAACTCCGAAGAACGCAGTTTCCAGATCAGCGGGGGGATTTTTAAGGTTGCTGACAATAAGGCAATAATCATTCTTGAGCAGTAGGCATAATTTGACGAATTCGCTATTTATGCTAGAATAACTTTTTGCTAGATTTTTTAGATTTTTTGCGGATTAAGCCCATTTTTCCCTCCAAGAAAAGTGGGACTTTTATTTTTTTAAAGGTATGGGAACGATCATGTTTCGTTCGGTAATTCGTTTTTTATGGGGCGACATTCGCCAAGAAGAATTAAAAAAGTTCTTTCTTCTTGCAGTTGGTTTTTTCTTTTTAATGGGTTCTTGGTGGCCGCTTAAAACGCTTAAAGATAGTATTTTTATCAATATGGTTGGCCCCATTCATCTCCCCATGGCAAAAATTTTCTCAGTCATCATCTTTTTTCCGCTTGTTCTTTTGTACTCCAAGTTGGTTGACCACTTTTCAAAAGAAAAGCTCATTTACTTTTTTATAACCTTCTATGGCATTGCAGGGCTGGTGCTTGTGTATTTCATTGCGCACCCTACCATCGGTCTTGCAAATACCGCACAAGGATCATTTCGTATTTTGGGCTGGGTATTTTATCTTTTTTGTGAAAGCTATATTTCATTAATGCTTTCATTGTACTGGTCATTCATCAACGATATTACAACGCCCGAGTCAGCAAAAAATGGTTACGGCCTTATTATTTTTGGCACACAACTCGGCGCATTGATTTTTACCATTGTGGGCAATTATATGTCCTACGATGCAGAGCGTTACGCCATCACCGCACCGCGCATTGCGCTTATTTCAATTATTTTGTTTTTTATTTTTGGTATTACCATTTTTATTTTGAGCCGCACCGTCAAACGTGAAAGCTTAACGGGATATCAAGCCGCCGAAGAAATGCATACCGCAACAACCAAAGAACTTTCGGTCAGCTTTCTGGACGGGCTTAAACTCTTGCTCACACATCCCTATGTTATGGGAATTTTTTCACTGATTTTTCTTCAGGAATTTATTTCGACAATTATGGGATTTCAGCTTTCATTGTTGGCAAAAACAACCTACCCTGATCCGGGACTTTTGAATAAATTTTTATTTGATTTTGCATTATGTGTGCAAATTATTGCATGCTTGTTTGCTTTTATCGGCACCTCATTTTTCCACCGCAAGCTGGGCATTCGCACCTCACTTATCGCCTATCCGGCGCTCTTGGGATTGTTTATTTTTTCCTACCTGATTAACCCAACCTTGCAAACCATTTTCTACGTCATGCTTATTGCCAAAGCACTGGGCTATGCCCTCAATCAACCAGCCAAAGAAATGCTCTATATCCCAACCTCAAAGAGCATCAAATATAAATCCAAAGCATGGATCGATATGTTTGGCATGCGGCTTGCCAAAGCTTCGGGCTCGGGACTCAATCGTATCGTTGGACCACTCGTAACATTTACAGGTACCTGCGCGCTGGGACTCATTGCGGTATGGATTGCACTTGCCGGTATCGTTGGCACCTCTTTCAAAAAAGCGGTCACGAATAAAAAATTAATTGAGTAAATAAACTTCTCGCATTTTCATCACTTCATCATCATAATTTGATCCAAACAAAAATTACGGTTCGTCGTTCGTGTGGAGGTGCTGTTATGAAGTTTTTCCAATTTTTAGCTGTTGTGATGGTTTTGTTGTTGAGCAACGCTCTTGATGGAGCGCAAGCCCCATTCAAAGAAACAACGTGCGAAGATTTTGCGCGTATATTTTCAAGCAAAGAAACCGCTCAAAAAAGCACCACCGAACTCGCTGCGCTCATTGACAAACTTTTTCCCACACCAGGATCTCTCACCTCAGCATTCTGCACGGCGCCTACAGAGCTCCTCAGCATGATCACCGAATATCTTGATGAACCACGAAGTGCTCAAGGCAATACCCCTTTAATGATATTTCTTGAAACTGCACACCACTATGGCTACAGCCGTGAAAAAATTAGGTTTGTGGTAGCGTCACTACTTCATCACGGCGCCAATCCAGACGCTTGTAACAACTCTGGGACAACGCCCTTACATCTTGCCGCCGCTCAGTGCATACCTGAAGTTGCTGGCACCCTCTTAACCTACAAAGATCGCATCACTATCGATGCTCAAAATAATCTTGGCGAGACGCCCTTACATACCATTGTGAGAGTGGCATGCTTAAAACAGCCTTTATGTTTACAAGATGCACTCCTGATCATCCCATCCCTCATAGCCGCAGGGGCAAATCCCAACATACCCATTAAACATGGCGAAACGCCCCTGCACACTGCCATCATGATGTATCAGGATCACATTGTTGCCACTCTTCTTACAGCACCGAATATCGATATTACGATCAAAAACAGATTAGCCCTCGCCCCTCTTGACTATGCACAATGGCTCTCCACACTCATCCATAACCAACAACAAACCTATACCCCCGCTGGATGGCAATCTGCTCAACGCTCCAAACTGATTCCCCTGGCAAAAATCATAGCCCTTCTTGAAGCACATCAGGCGCAAGAAAAGCGCTTTTTCCGTTGATTTTTTAAACAAGAGACCGAAATAAGGTTGGTTTCTCCCTCAATTCTGTTATAATTAAGCCACTCTCGATCGTGAGTTTTCAACGTATTATTACATGTTTTTTTTAGGAGGATTTTATGTTAGGCAATCTTGCCCGCGCATTGTGGGGCAACTTGACGAAGGAAGAAGTCAAGAAATTCGGTATGCTTTCGCTAACGTTCTTCTTTGCTATCGGTACTTACTGGTTGATGCGTCCGCTTAAAGATGCACTTTTCCTTAAGATCGTTGGTAAATTGTACATTCCTTATGCAAAAATGGCTTCATTGCTTTTCATCGTTCCGTTGATTTTGGTCTACTCCAAACTCGTCGATCTGGTTGCCAAGCATAAGTTGTTCTACGTCATTTGCTCGTTCTACTCAGTTTTGTTCCTTATACTTTCATACTTCCTTGCACATCCAACTATTGGTCTTGCCAATACAACTCCTGACAAATCACGTTTGTTAGGTTGGATTATTTACCTTGGTATTGAAAGTTTTGGATCACTTGTACCAGCATTATTCTGGTCATTTGTTGCCAGCACCACTGACACCGCATCTGCAAAACGCGGCTACGGTTTGATTATTGCCGGTGCACAATTTGGCTCAATTCTTGGCCCAACAATTGCAACCTATGCTGAATACATCGGCATGGTCACGTTGGCACAAATTGTTGCCGTCGGTATTTTCATGGTACCTGTTCTTGTTTATTTCTTCGTCAAAGCTCATCCATCAGCAGCTGTAGAACATCGCGAAGATAAAAAATCTACCGGTCCTATCGAAGGTCTTCGTCTGTTGCTCAGCCAACCATACCTTTTGGGTATTTTGGGCGTTGCAACATTGTACGAAATCATTGGTACCATTCTTGATTACCAAATGAAATTCATTGCTGATGAAACCTATCAATCAGTAGAAAAAGTTACCCAATTCCTTGGCACCTTTGGTCAAAGCGTTAACCTTCTTTCGTTACTTTTCGCTTTGGTCGGTACTAGCTTTTTCATTCGTCGTTTTGGATTAACTTTCTGTATGGTAGCATTCCCTGTAACTATCAGCGCTGCCGTATGCTATGTCTTCTTTCACCCATCACTGTGGGCATTGTTTGGAGCCATGGTTGCAATTAAGGGTTTAAGCTATGCATTAAATAACCCTTGCAAAGAAATTATGTATATTCCAACGAGCAAAGACGTTAAATTCAAAGCCAAAGGCTGGATTGACGTATTTGGTGGCCGTTCTGCAAAAGCAACCGGTTCAGGCATCAACGCTTTCTTTACCAGCATGGCCGACCTTATGTTCTTTGGCTCGATCATCTCGCTCGGTATTGTTGGCGTATGGATCATAATTGCGCTCTATGTCGGACGCAAGAATGAAAAGTTGATTCAAGACGGATCAATCATCCAATAAGTTTACAAAACTACGCATATATAAGGGTTGGCTTTTTGCGGCCAACCCTTTTTTACTCAAAGGGTTAACGTGCTCAAAAAATTGTGGTCGGCATTGTGGGGAAATATTAAACAAGAAGAGATTAAAAATTTTACGCTACTCACGCTCATCCTGTTATGCATCACGAGCGCTTATTCTTTACTGCATCCCCTCAAAGAAGCAATTTTTATTCATACCGTCGGCAAACTCTACCTACCGCATGCAAAAATTGTATCTTTTTTGTTTTTTATCCCGATTCTTTTTGGCTACAACAAGCTCGTTGACCTGTGCCGCAAACATCAACTTTTTTATGCACTCAGCATTGGTTACGCCATCTGGTTCGCCTGCATTGCTTACGTCCTTACCCTTCCTGCCGTTGGACTTTCAAACACCGTTCTTGATAAGAGTCGTTTGATCGGTTGGATTTTGTATATCGCCGTCGAAAGTTTTAACTCTCTTTCGTTTACCCTTTTCTGGTCATTTGTGGTCAGTATTACCAACGTTACATCAGCAGAACGTGGCTATCCACTTATCGTTGCTGGCTCGCAAATTGGCTCAATTGCAGGACCGGAGCTGGTGAAACGTGCATCAACGCTTGGCATTCCGTTTCTTTTTATTATCGGCATCATATTGATTCTTGCTATTGCGCTTCTTGTGCGTATTTTTACGTCAGTTTCGCCCATCGCTGAAGCACGTCTTACTGAAAAAAAGCATACCGGTGTTTTTGAAGGCCCCAAGCTTTTGCTCACGCGGCCCTACTTAATGGGCATTTTGGCCGTTGCAACATTGGGAGAAGTTATCAGTAGTATTATTGAATACAATCTCATTTTACGCGCTGATGAAGTATATCGTTCGACAGAAAATGTTGTTGAATTTATCGGGCTGTATCTTCAAAGCGTTAACATTTTATCGCTCGTAATTTCACTTGTCGGCACAAGTATCATCGTACGCACCATGGGCGTTAAGATAAGTTTATTGCTCTATCCACTGGTCACCGCAGCCGTCATCGTCGCAACGTGTCTCAATCCATCACTGTGGATGTTGTTTGGCTCAATTGTCATCATCAAAGGAGTCAGCTACGCGTTCAACTCTCCCATTAAAGAAATTCTGTATATCCCTACCAGCACTGATGTACGCTTTAAAACCAAAAGCTGGATCGATGGCTTTGGCCGTCGCCTTACCAAAGTTGTTGGGTCAGGAGCTAATGCACTTTTTGCACCAACATCGCACGCCATTTTGTATAGCTCAATTTTCTCACTTGGCGTTGTCGGATGCTGGGTCTTTATTGCACTCTTTGTAGGCATAGCGCACCAACGGCTTCTTGCTACCAAAACAATTGTTGAATAGACGCTAGAATTTTCTCCGAAATTTGTTTTACTTAGAGCCGCATAATTTTAGGCCCTCAATCAGGAGTCTTATGGCTGGAGTAAAAACATTTTCTTACACCGTCACCGCAACACTTGCACACTTTGCTGACCTATCAGCATCAGAACAAGAACTTGTCTATGCGGCGCTTAACGCACGACGTAATGCTCAAGCACCCTACTCTCATTATTTTGTCGGTGCTGCCGTACGCTCGAACAAAGGGACTCTCCACACCGGCTGCAATGTTGAACGCTGCAGCTACACCCAAACAACGCATGCTGAACAAAACGCAATCGATAACATGATTGCGCATTGGGGACCGTCAAAAATTGAAACCATTGCTATCGTTGGCGGACCTGCATCAGCAACGCCAGCCCCAAATCTTAACCCTCTTATCACAACACTTACCCACCCGGAAGAAGCAACGCTTCCCTGCGGCCACTGCCGACAAATTATCTGGGAAAATTGTTTTGGCGACCACAACGTAACCATTCTTTCACTCACGCCGCACGGCGATATTCTCCGAGCCACCATTCGTGATTTTCTTCCTATGTGCTTTGGCCCCGATCAATTAGGTATAGATTATGCAAACAGATCTGCAACAGTCATTTAATTCATTTCTTGCAACACAACTTAATGATGCACAACGCGCCGCCGTTGAGCAGAACACGGGAGCACTGCTTGTCATAGCGGGCGCAGGATCGGGCAAAACACGTGTCATCACGTCACGCATCGCACACCTTATCCTCAATCATAACGTCCCTGCACACTCGATTGTGGCTCTCACCTTTACCAATAAAGCTGCCGGCGAAATGCGCGAACGCTTAATCAAAACGTTTCAAGCACAACACCAGCCGCCATTCATTGGCACCTTTCACGCGTACTGTTTATTGCTCTTACGTGCACACTCTGCGCTGCTACCCTTTCCTCGATTTACCATTATCGATGCTGATGACCAGCTCGATTTGATCAAAAAAATCTGCAAAAAATATGTCGTCAATAAATACATGACGCCGGCACACATCGCCCACGCTATTTCAAATTACAAAAATGGCGTTGCGCAACAAAAATGCGTCACAGACCCCTGGCCTTCGACAATGGTCCGTGATATCTACGTCGAATACGAACACGAAAAGACTCAATCCCGCTGCTTAGATTTTGATGATCTTCTTGTCTGGGTGCTTAAATTATTACAAACCAACACAGCATTTCGAGAACAGCTTCAAAACAAAGTTCGCCATATTTTGGTTGATGAATACCAAGACACCAGCCACGTCCAACATCAACTGCTCCTTCATCTTGCACGTGATGATAAGAAAAAATTTATCCTCGATTCAATGTGCGCTGTCGGTGATGAAGATCAATCGATTTACTCATGGCGTGGCGCAACGGTCGCCAACATGCTCACGTTTGCCAACGATTTTGCACCGGCCACCCGTGTACGCATCGAACAAAATTACCGTTCGGTACAACCAATTTTGCAGGCGGCCAATAGTGTTATCGAACACAATGTTCTACGCAATCCTAAGGAGCTCTGGTCAACACGCGAAGCCAAGCATCGTATTTTGCACGTTGCCTGTAACACCGGAGATCAGGAAGCACAAACTATTGCTGCGCTGATTGCAAGCAAACGTCGCCACAAAGCGCATCAGTCGCTGGCCGTGCTCTATCGCACGCACTTTCAATCACGCACGCTTGAAGAAGCACTTATTCATCGCGCCATTCCCTATCGCATTATTGGCGGCATTCGCTTTTATGAACGTAAAGAAATTAAAGATCTTTTGGCCTATCTGCGCCTGGTAGCCAATCCGTATGACAAAATAAGCTTTCTGCGCGTCATCAATACGCCCACGCGCGGCCTTGGCGAAAAAACTGAAGAACAAATCTTACACGCCTGGTCGCTACAACCACTCTTCGATTTTACCCAACTCATCAAAGATATGTGCGCCAATCCAGACTCGCCCCTTCCTGCCAGCAAGCGCACCGCATTGACCGATTTTAGTGCTCTTTTTGAAGGCCTGAGTGTTGAACAGTCACCGCGCGTTATACTTGATCAGATTCTTGAACGCACCAACTACATCGGATATCTGGCAGAAAATTATGAACCGCAAGAATCACAAGCGAAAATAGATAACGTACAAGAACTTGCACAAGCCGTTCTGCTCAGCGAGCAAAAAGGCCAAGACCTTGAAACCTTTCTTCACGATGTCAGTCTCCTGCAAGAAAAGATCGATGCTGATAATGCCTCAGATTTTGTACCCCTTATGACGCTGCATGCAGCAAAAGGCCTTGAATTTAATACCGTTATTATTGCAGGGATTGAAGAAGGTCTTTTGCCCAACAATCGCTCACTCAATTCAAACGAAGCGCTTGAAGAAGAACGTCGCCTTATGTATGTCGGCATGACGCGAGCAGAAGAGTATTTGATACTTACCAGCGCCCAGTCGCGCTTCACATTTGGACACGTTGTTGATCAAGCACCCTCACGCTTTCTTGATGAGATTCCCAAAAATCTTGTACAAACTATCACCCTTGATAACTTCACCGTTGCCTCAGCACCAACACTTATTGAACAGTGGTTTACGCATGGCACCACCATGCCCGTATCACCACGCTTTA
>JAHFBS010000016.1:0-7548 GCA_023249895.1 bacterium
AATCCATTTGCATATCGCATTTTTGACGTGCTTGCGCATATCATTATTGGTGCGTTGATTTTTGCGATGCTATTGAGGCTTTTTTCGCGCGCACATACGATGACATTTGTGCATGATCATGCATTAGCGCTTGCAACAACAACGAGCATGCTTTTTTTGCTTCATCCAACACAAACGCAGACGGTGACATACATTACGCAAATGCGTCTTGAAGGCCTTGAGATGCTCTTTGCCATGCTTATTATGACCTGCTTTGTCTATGCAGCGACAAGTGCATCTTCACGTATAAAACGATGTTTGTATGCAATTTCGTTGGTTCTCATGGCGTTTGCCTGTGGTACTAAAGAAATTGTTGTTACTATTCCGCCCTTGCTTGTTGTGCTTGATTGGTTTTTTATTGCTCAGGGCAACTGGCAGGATTTTAAGTCACGGCTGTGGGTGCATTGTGGCTATATTCTGATTCTGCTTGGTTTTTTGATTAAGTATGGTTATTTGCGATTTGGCTTCTTGCGATCAATTTCTACGGTAATGGTGCGCAATAATCGTGGAAATATACTGACATCGTCAGCGTCGACCTATATTGATATATATCATTTTGCTATTTCGCAATTCAAAGTTTTGCTGCATTATCTGTGGATTTTTATATGGCCATTTGGGTTGAGTTTTGATTACGAGGTAAAACTTTCTTCCCATTGGTATAGTGCTGATGTTTTGATTCCTGCGTATTGCATTGCGATGCTTATTGCTGGAGCTGTGTGGTTGTACTTTACCAAAAAACAGCATTTGGTTGTTTTTGGTTTTGCTTGGTTTTTGATTGCCATGCTGCCACGAACAAGTATTTTTCCAACAACCGAACTTATTTGTGATTACAAAACATATCCAGCCTCATTGGGCATGATGGTGCTTTTGGCCTCGTTAGCGCTTCAGGGCGTTTTGTATGTTATGCGGCAATGGTCGTTAACGTCGGAGCGTCAAAAAAGGGCGCTAGCAACAACAGCATTATGTATGTGCTTTCTACTTGCTGGTGCGAGCAAAATGCGTACCTATGTGTGGGAATCTGAGCTTACTTTTTGGGCTGATGTTTTGACTAAGGCACCCAAAGCGCGTGTGTTTAACAATTATGCAGTTGCACTGTGGGATGCCGGCCGTCAGGAGGAAGCAATTGCCAATTTTAATGAGGCAATTAAGCGAGATGAAGGATATGCAGAGCCGCATGTAAATTTGGGCACCATTTATCAAACGAAACATGATTTTGATCGTGCAATGTTTCATTATGCTCGTGCGCTTGATATTGGCGAGGCTCATCCGGAGTTATTTAATAATTTGGGCATGCTGCATTTTGATAATCAATCATGGGTTTCTGCTGAATATTGTTTAAAACGTGCGATAGAACTCAGACCTTTTTATAGCAAAACACATTGCAATCTTGGTCGCGTGTATCAGATGCTTAACAGAAGAGAAGATGCATTGCAGTGTTATGAAAATGCGCTCAAAGGCGATGAGCCGACTGAAGAAATGTATTATTTGCATGGATCTTTATGTTTGGATATGGGGCTTGCGAGCAAAGCAATTGCGAGTCTTGAAAGGGTAAATAAAGATTATCAAGATACGGCTTTTTTACTGGGCTGCTGTTATTACGGTATGCCAAATTATGCCAAAGCAAATGATTATTTGGCATACGCCTATCAAAAAGATCCGGGCAATAAAATATATGTCTATAACTATGCGCAGTCTTTGCTGAATTTAAGGAAATATGATCTTGCATTGCCTCTTTTTCAGCAATGTGGAATGGATATGCAAAGATTTCCTTATGCGCGCCTTCATATAGCAAAATGTTTGCACGGGCTTAATCGTAAACAAGAAGCTCAACAAACATTACACGCGCTTATTGCGGCAAAACCAGATCAAAATGTTTTACAGGATGCTCGGCTTCTAGAAAAAGAGATTCGTACCGGGTAATATTCTTTCATTTCTAACATTCAGGAGGCACTATGATGCTCAAAGAGCTCAGCATGTGGGCGGAAAAACTCAAAGAAGGCGTACAACTTTCCCATAGTTTTTATGAAGATTATGGAGCTGGACTGCCTAAACACATCAAAAAGATTGCCTTTGTTGGCATGGGTGGCTCCGGGGTTGCAGGAAGAATTATCAAGACGTTTTTAGATCGCAAGCCCGGTATTACCACGTTCATTGTTGATTCACCTATTGTTCCTGCTGGTATTGATACACAAACGCTTGCTATTGTGGTGAGCTATTCAGGCCAGACGTGGGAAACCTTGGATGTTCTTGATGAACTTACTCAGAAATTTATTCCAACCATAGTAATTGCTGGTGGCGGAGCCGCCATTCAAAAGGCAGAACTTAAAGATCTTCCCTTTGTTCTTTTGCCCAAAAGCATTGCCCCTCGAGCGGCATTAGGTCATTTTTTAGGCTTTTTTGCAGGACTTTTTGAGTTGATGGGAATTCTGAATGGCGCAAGCAAGACTCAACAGTGGATCAAACAGGCAGAAACGTATGTGCCAGCCTTTGTTGAAGCGAGCTTTTTTAAAGATTTTTTGAGCATTGTTAATGGTGCTGATTTCTTCCATGTATGGGGCGTTGGCGGGGATAGCGGAGCTTGCGCCTATAGGGCGGCAACGCAGTTTAATGAGAATGGTAAGGTTCAGGCCGTTTATAGCGAATTTCCCGAACTGTGCCATAATCTTTTAGCAAGCATTGAATACACCAAAATGACCACTATGGCGGTCTTTTTCTATTCAGATTTTTTGCCAGCTCACCTTGATGTCGCTATCCAAGCAACATCTGAGGTTTTGAAGGAAAATGGGGTCATTCTTTACAAAACGCCTGTTTTTGGGGATACTTTCGAAAGTCAGCTCTTTACCATGATTTTGTGGGCAGATTTTGCCTCGTACCACCTTGGTAAAGCGCGGGGGGTCGATATTGAGCATGTTAAGCTCGTCGAGGAACTAAAAAAACGGCATAAGGCAAAAGGCATAAAATAGAGGCTTATTGAATTATGAAAAAAGATTTACATCCAAAGATTCACGAGGTTACTGCTCGTTGTGCTTGCGGAAATTCATTTGAAACAATTTCTACTCAGCCACGTATTGAAGTAGACATTTGTTCAGGATGTCATCCTCTTTTTACTGGCCAACAGAAGTTTGTTGATACCGCTGGCCGTATTGAAAAATTCCAAGCTCGTTACAATGCTACCAAGGCAGACAAACAGAAGAAAAAGTAACGCTTTACAAAAGTTGTTAAGGGCGTATTTTGATGACAAATATATCAAAGTACGCCCTTATTATTTATAGGACTGCCACTCACCACAAACGGGATTGTTTATGATTAATTGGGAACTTTTACAGCAAGAGTATGATCAACTGATTCAACGTCTTGTTGATTCGGGGCTTGATCAACGTACGCGTGCAAATATGCAAAAACGCGCATCACAAATTGCAGAAGTTTTGACGTTGCATAAACAAATCACTGAATGTGATCAAACTATTGCTGAATGCGAGCAACAGCGTGAAAAAGAAGATGGCGAGCTTCGCGATCTTTATACGCAAGAAATAAGCGAATGCCAGATTAAAAAAACCGATCTTGATCATCAGCTTGAAGATATTTTGTACCCCTCAGATCCTCAGGATGATCGTTCGGTATTTATTGAAATCCGTGCGGGGGCTGGTGGCCAAGAAGCAGCGCTTTTTGCGGTCGATCTTTTTAAAATGTATTCCAATTATGCGCTGGCTAAAAATTGGCAAGTTTCGGTGGTTGAAGATACCGTTACAGATCTTGGCGGTTTTAAAGAATTAATTATGCACATTCGTGGTAGAGGGGTATATAAATATCTTAAGTTTGAATCCGGCGTGCATCGCGTTCAGCGTGTCCCTAAAACTGAGGGAGCGGGAAGAATTCATACATCAACGGTTACCGTAGTGGTGCTCCCCGAACTTGACGATCGCGAAGTGACTATCAACCAGAATGATCTGCGTATTGATACGTATCGTGCCGGTGGCGCTGGCGGTCAGCACGTCAATAAAACCGATTCTGCAGTACGTCTTACGCATATTCCTACTGGCCTTGTGGTAACGTGTCAGGACGAACGTTCGCAAATCAAAAACAGGCAAAAAGCAATGAAGATACTTCAAGCGCGTCTTATAACGCTTGAAAAAGAACGCAAAGAGGCTGAGTTGAGTGCTACGCGTAAGCAGCAGGTCGGCTCAGGTGAACGCGCTGAAAAAATTAGAACTTATAACTTTCCCCAAAATCGCATTAGCGATCATCGTATTGATCTAACGCTCAAAAAACTTGATATGGTGATGCAAGGTGATCTTGATGACCTTGTCATGCCACTTATCGATTGGGATCGTGTCGAGCGTAAGGCAAAAAGCACACTTGATGCGGAACAAAATTAACATCAAATTGCTCTTTACTCTTCATAAACAAATGTTGGGATCAACTTGCAGATCTCTTCTGGTGCTTGCATCCAGGTATCGTGAAGCATTCGTTGGTAGTTTTCAAGTAATGTTTTATGCGCATATTTGAGCAGCGAAACTATATGCCCTTTGTCACTTGCTAAGGCTAAGGTTAAAGCCGTTCCGTCGTTTGTGTTACGAAGTGTGATATCTGCGCCGGCATCAATGAGCATGGTGCATATTTCATAGTTACCATATTTTGCGGCAATCATCAGAGGCGTGAAGCCTTCAGCATTCTGGGCATCGACATTTGCGTGAGCTTGGATAAGAAGTTTGACATAGTCTGAACGGTGAACCAAGCATCCAGCAAACACAGCTTTGAGTAAGGGACTATTGCCTTCTTGATCAACAATATCAACATTTGCTTTCGCCTCGATGAGTTTGCAACATTCGTCTATTTTGATTGGGTTGTAAGGGAATTTAAACGAGAATTGATCGATCAACCCCAATAACTGTTGTCCCTTTTTGTCAGCGACGTTCATGCCGTATATGTGGAATATTTGAAATACAACACAGCCGTATATGACAAGATGGAATAACGATAGATTCGTGACTTTTTTCATTTTTAATTCCTTCCTGATTTTCTTCTCACGCTTTCTCTTTTTTCCGGGTATATTCGTACGAGTTTTTATTGTAAGTTTTTTATCAAGAAAGGGTATGGCGTGTTTTTTTTAATTGAATGGCTTTTGCGGGACAATCATTATCTAAGCATTTTGGGAATATGTGCAATTTTAGGTGTTGCCTATCTTTTTTCTGCACATCGCAAACTTATCAAAATCAAGCTTATTGCAATTGCTCTTTTTCTTCAGGCGGTTCTTGGCCTTTTTATTCTCAAAACGGGTGTTGGCCAAAATATTTTTGCCGCTGTTTCTCGCGGCGTTGAAGCAATTTATAAATTTGCCGATCAAGGCTGTTCGTTTGTTTTTGGAAGTCTTGCAAATCCAAGTGGCCCTTGGGGATTTGTGTTTGCAATCAAAGTATTGCCAATTATTATCTTTTTTGGCGCGCTTATGTCGCTGCTTTTTCATCTTGGGGTTGTACAACTTTTGGTTAAGGGCGTTGCCTATGCAATCCGTCCCTTGCTGGGAACTTCGGGCGCTGAAACGCTGTCGGTTGCTGCCAATAGTATGCTCGGACAAACCGAAGCGCCACTTCTTATCAAAAATTATCTTGGCCGTATGACCGATTCAGAAATGACAACGGTCATGGTAAGCGGTATGGCGCACTTAAGCGGTTCGATATTGGCCGTCTACGGACTTATGGGTGTGCCGATTATGCATATGCTTTCAGCAAGCATTATGGCAATTCCCGGTGCAATTTTGATTGCAAAAATGTTAACGCCTGAAACTAAAACACCAGAGACGATGGGCGGGGAAATGGTTGAAATTCCTCGTGATACCAAAAACGTGTTGGATGCTATTTCTTCAGGAACTTCTGATGGATTACGCCTTGCGGTAAATATTGCAGCGATGCTGGTAGCGTTTATTAGTTTGATGGCATTAGTTGATGCACTTCTTAGCGGACTTTCGGGCGGCTGGCTCACGCTTAATGTTATCTTTGCAAAACTCTTTTATGGTGTGGCATATCTTATTGGTATTCCTGCTTCAGATTGCCAAGCTGCTGGTACGTTGTTGGGACAAAAGTTGGTCATCAATGAATTTGTTGCTTATGGCAACATGGTTAAGACGGCTCTTACGCCACGTACTGTTTCAATTTTGACGTATGCTCTTGCAGGATTTTCAAACTTTTCGTGCATTGGTATTCAGATTGGTGGTATTGGTGCCATTTGCCCATCCAAGCGCGAAACGCTTACTAAGCTTGGCATGCGCGCATTGCTTGGCGGTACATTGACCAATTTACTTAATGCTGCAATTGCAAGTCTTTTTATATAAAAAGACAGAAAAATGAAAGGGTTATCCATGTTGCGTAAAGTGATGATAGCGATGCTTATTGGATCAACCCTTTCACTGTGTAGTGCCATGCAGACTCCATCGGTGAACGATATTGATGATCTGCCGAACTATTATGCGTATCTGGTAAATTGTTTAGTACAGCAGCAGTTATTCTCGGGTTATGGATTCAAAGTAAAAAAATGCAAAGTATTGCCACTTACCGATTGGTATGACAGTAAAATTTGCGACATTTTGAACAAAAATCTGCAAGCACCTCTTGAGCTTCATGATTTTGGCACTGGTATAAATCAACGTGCAACGAGTGATGAACAAGGTAATCGGCATGCTTTGCAATCTGGCATCGAGTTGTGGTTGGGCGAGTTTGACATGCCTATTTATCTTAACGGTCTTTCGTTTGCATACATAGACGTCATCGAAGATTTGAAAAGCGGCTGGGAACAATCAACCTTAAAAGAGCATCCCGATATTATGTTTCAGCAACCGGGAAAGAATTGGCTTCTTTTTATAAAAAAACAACGTCTTATCGAAGAAGATTCATTGATAAGATTTTTGGCTATGAAATTTAATCTTGCAACAAAAGTCGACTCTATGTGCGAATGGTTGAAAGAGCCTTCGGGATTTGAAGAACGTGGGATACCGTATCTTTGGATTAGAGCGGACGCGCTAGAAGAGGTTCAGAAAAAGTTTAAGTTTTGTCTTTCTAAGACTAAGCGGGATGATAGTGACCAAAAGAAGGATGACGAATCTGAAGCAAAACGGCCTAGAGTGAAAAAAACTGAGGCAACAACTTGAATATGTGTCTCTTTTTGGCAGCTGCCTAGAAGCTTGTTATACTCTTATCCACGTGGGGTTTGGGTAGATCTTAATAACCAAATGTGACCAAAAAATGAAGATAGCAGTACTTCTTTCCGGTGGCGTTGATAGCTCGGTAGCCTTGCGTTTTTTGCAAGATCAAGGCCACGATGTTACTGCGTTTTATCTTAAGATTTGGCTTGAAGATGAACTTGCCTATCTTGGTTCATGTCCATGGGAAGAGGACTTGCGATTTGTAGATGCCGTATGTAAGCAGGCGGGTGTTCCTTATCAGGTAATTCCTTTGCAGCGTGAGTATTGGGATAATGTGGTGGCTTATACCATTGCAGAGGTAAAAGCCGGTCGTA
>JAHFBS010000016.1:7558-10866 GCA_023249895.1 bacterium
GAAAAAATTGCGACAGGGCATTACGCAACGGTTGAACAACAAGGTTCTGACTTTATTCTCAAGCGCGCCAAAGACCCGGTTAAAGATCAGACATATTTTTTATCACATCTCAATCAAGCGCAGCTTTCGCGTCTTGTTTTCCCCTTGGGACCTCTTTATAAATCGGAGGTACGCGATCTTGCTCGTCACTACAATCTTCCTAACCAGGCTCGCAAAGATAGTCAGGGAATCTGTTTTTTGGGCAAAATAGCATTCAGCGACTTTATCAAACATCATCTTGGTACGCGACAGGGTGATTTAATTGAATATGAAACAGGCGCTGTTGTAGGGCTGCATGAAGGTTACTGGTACTATACTATTGGACAGCGTAAGGGCCTTGGATTGTCAGGCGGACCGTGGTTTGTAGTGCGCAAAGATATTGAAAAAAACATAGTGTATATTTCGCGTAATTATTACAGCGATGACAAAATACGCAATACCTGTAAAGTCGCTGCTATTCACTGGATATCCGGTAGGCCTACCGATAAACGAGATCTTCAGGTCAAGGTGCGTCACGGCGAAAAAATGTATGAGGCAACCTTGCAACTTTCCGATCCTCAAACAGGGGTTATGACAATCGATGATAATGATCAGGGTTTAGCTCCGGGCCAATTTGCTGTATTCTACGATGCAGATATGTGTCTTGGATCGGGTGTCATTACTGAGGGTTAAGGCATACAATGGATCATCATCCTTATCGCCATAAAGGTCGTTTTTACAATCATGCTCAAGATTCTATAATCGCACGTTTTTGGCGCATGCTAAAAACATCGGGTGAAATGCGTGCTCATATGAAAGCGTGTGGAGGCAAGAAGCAACTATTAGACGAGGCTGAGAGGATTAGTCCGTCTTGGTTGGTTCCCTTTACTCCTTCGCCCGTGCGCCATGATCAGCCAGTTATTACGTGGCTTGGTCATGCAACAATGCTGATACAGATTGGTAACTTTACCATTTTATGTGACCCTGTTTTTGATGAGATTTCACGGCTGGTTCCGCGTACAATGAAATTTCCTTGGTCGCTAGAAGAACTTCCAACTCCTGATGTCATTGTAATTTCACATAACCATCGCGATCATCTTGATGTTCCAAGCTTGCGCAAACTTGTACAATCTCAACCATCGGTATATGTGCCTGAGGGTGATGCTTGTTTGCTTAAAAAAATTGGCTATACAAACGTTTCTGAAATGACCTGGTGGCAAGACGTCTCAGTGACCAAAAATGGAGAGACATTAAAAATATCATTTTTGCCAGCGTCGCATTGGACAGGGCGTACTCCCTTTGATCTTAATACGTCACTGTGGGGAAGTTGGCTGTTTACGTATCAGGGAAAAACAATTTATTTTGCCGGCGATACAGCTTTTGATACGCACTTTGAGGCAATTCGGCGTCACGTCGGTCCGCTTGATATAGCCCTTGTCCCCATTGGACCAGTGGAACCGCATGGCCTTATAGCTGATGCGCACCTTGATCCGCGTGAAGCAGTTGAAGCATTTTTGGCGCTTGATGCGACCTATTTTATTCCCATTCATTGGGGAACTTTTATGTTTGGTACCGATCGTTTCTTGGCACCGCTCGAAATGCTTACGTCTGCCTGGGATAAGCGTGGAAAGGCAATGTTTGGCAAGAAAATACAGGTACTTAAATGTGGTCAGCCATCAGCCATTGAAGTCAAAGCAAACGCATACCTATCTGGTACACAGGAGCAAACAGCATGTCTTTAATGCTTGTGGCTTTTATCTTAAATTTTATTGATTTTGTATGTTTTGCATGGCTTGGCCAATGGTTTGTGTATAGTCTTTTTCCGCTCATGATCCTGACCATGGTGCAATGGCGTTCCTATGAAGGTCGTGTTGCTATGGTGTGGTCTATTGCTCTTTTTTTAACTCAGGATTTTGCTCGTCATGGACGCGCCGGTTTGGCCCTTATTGTGCTTTTGCCACTTTTGTGGATGATTGTCAGGCTGCGCGATACGCTGCAATATGCCCCCTGGGTTTTGATGATTTTGAGCATTATAGGCTTCATTTTGGCAGAAAATATCTTTTTTTATGCATTTACAGAGGGAAATCAAGTTCCTGTCACCGTGACAATGATGGAAATATTGGTTAATCTATGCATAGGATTCGTGGTTCTTTGGAATATGCTTGGCAATCGCTCCGCAGCATTGACTGCGGGGAGGAAAGTCTGGACTCCCAACAGGAAGGATGCCTCATAAGGTTGGCGGCGCAAGCAGTCAATGCAAATGAGGAGGGCTAAATGCTCATGGAGAGTGCCACAGAGAATAAACCGCCGATGCCAGAGCGATTTGGCAGGCAAGGGTGAAAACGTGCGGTAAGAGCGCACGCCGAGACGTAGCAATACGTCTTGTGGGAAAACCCCATCCGGAGCAAGACAAAATAGGCATGTTGCAGATCCTGTTTCTTATAACATGCGGGTATGTCGCTTAGATAAATGGTTGCCGCCACACTATCATTTGGTAGAAGGTACAGAATCCAGCTTATAGGCACCAACCAGAGAGCCACGTGATTCGTAAAAGCAAAAAAATATGGAAACAGTAAAACCAAAAATCTTATACAAAGTTGATGCCAAAAAGCGGATTCCCGCTATCGTTTGGCTCATGCCTTTTGCAAGCTTTATCATAGGCTACTTTGTTATTGGTTATTTCTTTCGCAAAGCCGATCAACAAACGCCAAGTGTCATTGGTAAATCACTGCACGAAGCGGCTCAAATTTTGTCACAAAATCAATTAAGCATACGACTTTTACAAGAGCGTGAAGACGCATCACTGGCCGAAGGAACTATTATTGATCAGCTTCCTCGTCCTACCCAAAAAATTCGTCCTAATCAAAGTGTTTTTGTAACCGTTGCGGTACGTACCCAGCGACAATATATGCCACTGGTGTGGGGCAAGAAGCATAAAGAAGTTGTCAAGATTCTTGAACAGCAAGGTTTTGAAGTTAACGAGGCTTTCTTATCTACCGTTTATCCATCTGGAACGTGTATCGCACAACTCCCTGCAGGTGGAGAACCCTTAAAGAATAATAAGGTGACGGTTTATTTTTCTGAAGGGCCATCTCGTTTGTGCGTCATGCCAAATTTAAAAGGCGCTGCTCTTGCTGATGTAGAAGCGGCTCTGCGTGAGTGTAGTGTTCGTGCTGAAATCATGCATCAAAATCCTATTGCTGATAATCATACCTGCGTAAATTGTAAGATTATCGATCAGGAGCCGGTTCCCGGAGCTATCGTTGATATTGCGCAAGGACTTAATATTC
>JAHFBS010000017.1 GCA_023249895.1 bacterium
TTGATCTTACAACAGACTATGAACGTGAGCTACGTGAGAATGTTTGGAACAAAAAATTTGTGCTTGCAAAACCGGCGGGCCAACTCTTTGTCAAACCAGAATCGCATGTTGAAGAAGTTGCCGTGCCCAAAAAAGAAATTGCTCAAACGGCTCCTGAAATTACCATTGATGATGTTGCCAAAGTCCAATTAGTTGTCGGCACGATACTGAGTTGTAAATCGGTTGAAGGCTCTGACAAGCTTTACAAACTTCAAGTTGAATTCGGCAAATTCGGGCAACGCCAAATTTTGTCAGGCGTTGCGCAGCAACTTAAACCAGAAGATCTTATTGGCAAACAAGGCGTCTTTATCCTCAATCTCAAACCACGCAAAATGTTGGGTCTTGAATCGCAAGGCATGATGCTTTTTGCGCAAGATGATGCCGGAACTTTGCGCCCTGTTACCATTGGCGAAGCGGTCAAGGACGGCGCTACAGTTCGGTGATTGTTATTGTGGGTAGTGTTGAGTTGCAGGTAAAGAAATCATCAGTGTTTTCTATAAGTTTTTTGCATGCCGGACAGCCATCTACGGTTTCACGAAAATCTACTGGTAAGCATTTTTGATGAAAAAAGTGTCCGCATTTTAATAGTACAAGTGATGGCTGAAGAATAAGTTCCCTGTTGTTGAGATGAAAAAAATTGTGAAGCATGCAGCCTTTTGGGTTACAACAGGTTAATGGTTTGTCCGGCTGTATGAAGCTAACGCAGCGAAGAATATAAAATTCTTTAATAAGTTCTTTTGTGATGATTTCAAAAAAAGTATTATCTCGACGTGCAGCTCTTGCATTCCATGTATGATTTTCCAGCGAATGAGCAGCACTTTGATCTTGGCTTTGGCTGTTGACCGTAATATTGATGTAGGGTGAATTCAGGTTTTTTAATGTCAATGTTATAAAATTTTTTGATGTGTAGGTTCTGCCATCCTGATGACGTATAAAAAGTTGATATTCCAGAACGCAAATTGATGGATTTGTGTATTCTGATTTCTCAAATTGGAAACAGAATGAACCATTTAAAATGGGGATCTGAAATGGAATATCAGATGCGCCGGTCGGTTGCTTTCGTTTTTTGCTGGTCTGTGCATGGTTTATTTCAGAAGCAGGCATTTCTTCTTTGACAGGCATTGCGATGCCATTGGTTATGAATAATATACAGGCCCAACATAATGATGAAATCATAGACTTTATAGATTTCACGCGTAATCCTTAGGTAAAAAAATCAGCGGTTAGATCATTAAATGGACGTATAGCATAGATTGCTTTGAATTGTGAAAAGAGCGCTTTGTGTTTACAAAAAGGACAACATTTTCCAGCACTTCGCGTATAAAGACAGGCTTTATGGACAATGTGCCCACATGACAACATAGTTATATTATGATCGATCATAATATTGTTGAGTGAAAAAATGTTTTTGCAACATAGACTACAACAAAGTTTTTTGTTTTTGCTATAAAACGCTTCGTTTAAACATAATATGAGCATAAGCTCTTGTCTAAGGTCAACTTTAATAACATCTACAAGATCGTATTCTTTTGACCAAGCATCATGCCAAGAATGATCAAGACAGGGCCGTTTTTGATCGCGTTCTTGAATTGATATCTCGAACTCTGTTTCCGATTCTTTAATTGTTAGAATTACTATTTTTTCGAATGATTTTTTTTCTGATAGAGATCCCGGTTTTTGTGCAAAAAGATCGTAGATAAATATAAATATATTTTGGCCATCGGAGGATTGATCTAAACTTTTTTTATTGCGTAATTCAAAAACAAATGATTTTGAAAGAAATGATACATGATTTAAAAGGCTATGGGCTTTCACACGCCTGTGCAAAGAATGTGCTGCATTTTGTGCATATAGAGTTGGTATCAATGTGAATATTGTTACATAGCAACAACTGATCAGGCTTAATTTTTTTATATATGACGCGTGTCCCCAAAAATATGCATACAAAATCATATTCTTCTATCCCCCTTAAGATATAAATTTGCGCAATTTAAATCATATTGTAGTACCATCGCTTAAATTTGTTTTTTGTAAAGAATATAGTCTTCTTCAGATTTGATAGCGGTTTTACAGCAAGGACAGAAATAAGGTTCGTTTTCATTTATGGGTAGATTGATACACCAAATATGATAGATGTGCATGCATTTTAAAAGAAGTGTTCCATCAAGAGGAATATATGTACCATATTGAAAAAAAGATTGAGAGCATGGAGCACAAGATACCTTTGTTTTGTAATTCAATAACAACAAAATGCAGATTAATTCATTTGCAAGTAATTGCCTTATTGACGCTGTTAATGTTGAGTATGGTGGACATATAATTGTTTTAGTTAGTTGATGCGAAACGTTTGGTGCATTTACAGAATGTTGAGCAAAATCGAAGCAGCATACTGAAAAATAAAGTTCTGTCTCGCCTTGGCTTTCAAAAAATATGATTAATCGCTTTTGCATTTCTTCTTGTCTGTCTTGTACGGTGCGCCACAAGTCATATGCAATCATACGTCGTGTTCCAATGTTGGATGAAAGATCTTCTGCGAGCTTGAAAAAGTATTTACCGCCCAAAAAAGATACAAAAGGTTCAGGCTTTAAGGTTTTTAAAAAATGTTGAAGTTGCTGTACGGGTATGGCTTGTGCAATTTTTTCAGGGTTTTTTAACGAAGTTTCTTCTGTTTGTGTGGATGCATCTATGGGAAGTTGCGACAGATCTTTCAAAAATGGTGGCAGTTCATTTGAATCCAAGAGACTGGATAAAGGATTCAACGATTCTGTGTCCATTGGTTGTATTTCTAATAGAGGATATATATAAGAAAATATGGTAATGATGATTATAAAGAATGACTTACAGCAAAACCCTTGCGTTATCATTTCCCTTCCCCCTGCAAGTAAAATTTTAAAATTTCTCTGTTATAGCTATAGGTTCCTCAATAAAATTTGCTGTGCCTGTTTTAAGACAAAATGGACAAGTGGTGTTGTATTTTGGGACAAAACAATTTTGGCATATAACATGCGAACAGGAGAAGATATAGTGAGAAACAAGAGCCCATCCATCGTCGCCGATATTTTGACGTAATATTTTTCTGCAGCAGTCGCATATTTCATTTTTTTCGGCAGCTGCTTTGGTATATAACCTGCACGCCATCATAGTGGTAATCCCCTCGACAACCCAATTTTCCCCAAAATCCTCAAGTTCACTTGAAAAGATATCAATTTTGTGCGGTTGAAAACAAGTTAAATAAAAAACGACAGTTTTTGGAGCCTCATGATATGGTACGGCAAGAAGATAAAATGCCTCATCTTCATGGGTAAGATGTGAGACGTAGAGAGTTCCATCTTGTTGTTTATAATCGTGATAAATAAAGATGGTATTTATAGTCCATGCGTTATCGATGTTCAATTTATTGATGATTTGCCTTACATAATTGGTGGGATCTTGATCGATATCGGTAATAATATTTCCCGTACGTACATTTTGATCGAGTGGAAAGATCATAGATCTTAATAAGACCCTGTTACTTTGTTGTCCTAAAATAAAATAAAAAATGTATGATACGTCTTCATAATTTAGTTGGTAGGAACATTGGATGATGCTTTGACCTTGAGATGTGTAAATGCATTTTTGAAGAAGCGTAAGTTTGCCAATAAAACAGGTGACAGTTTGAGGCGTAATAATTTCACGGAAATTCATTGAGAGGCTAGTTTCTTGCAAAGCGCTCTGTTCAGGATTCATTGCACCTATAGGTAGCGATACGAACATACATATAAAGAGCGTTGTTAAAACCTTCATCTCTTGAATAATCATGATCTTTTACCAAATGCCTCCATATCTTTGTGCAAGTTCAATCTCACTGCTAATGTGCTGGTAGCTATCAAAAGGTATAGTGAATGAGTTAATAATTTGAGCATTGTCGTGTTTGCCACATTCTATGCAATAAAATTGACCTTGGTCAGAAAGATAATGTTGGTTGATTATAAAGTCAGAATCAGGCGTTGCTTGAGACCAAAGCCTTTTTTTGCAGCTCTTACAAAACCATTGAATGATATCACGTTCAAACAAGAGAGCGGTGTCAAACAATTGGGTAATGGAATTATCAAGGAGATCTGCTTCAGCGGGGCTCTGATAATAGTATTGAATGTTAATATTAGCGGGTTTGGCGAATAATCCCGAAAAAATATAGCCATTTGTTCGAATAGAGGTAGCTACAGAAACTATTTGTGGGGACAAAGGGGTAAGAAGGAGTGTGATAATAAAGTTTCTCAGAATTGGATGTTCATTTCGAGGGTCACCGTTGATGGCTTTGCCACGAATCTAAAAAAAATGTTGGCCATCTTCATGTAATGAGTACTTGGTGCATTTAAAGGTAAATGTGTGCAAAAATGGCTGATGTATTTTAAAATCGAGCGGAGCTTCTGCAGAATCTTTTGATTGAGGCTCTTGCATTGGTAGTGCTGCTGATGACCAACCAGCACAAAGTAAAAAGAGCAGTATTTTCTTCATATTATTCTCCCTCTTTTGATTACTTGATCCATACAATTGTCGCCTGTGTTCCATAATTCTGCTTATTTGTTGCGCGTCGGTATGAGTGAAAACGGTTGTTACAGATGGTGCATTCGTGAGCTGAAATATTAATATTTTCTTCTTTTACGCCGGCTGTAACAAGCTGCAACTTATTTAATCCCGGATTATCGAAGTATAAATGCCCATTGCGTGTGATAAGAACGTCTTTGGTATAAGGGCATGTTTGCAAGTGTTTCTCAAATTCTGATGTTACCTCATAACAGCATGATTGTGCTGATGGGCCGAAGTAGATCAGAATGTCTTTAGGTGTTATGTCGTAATGTTGTTGTAAAGATGTAAGCACTTTGATTGAAATGTTTTTTACTGTTCCCGGCCAGCCAGCATGTGCGATGGCAACGACACGGTGCTGTGGCGCACAGAAAATGACGGGCAGGCAGTCTGCAGTCAACACACCAATGCCAATGTTTGGCTGATTGGTGATCAAAAAATCTCCGGTGTGCGTAAAACAATCAAGTGCTCCTGCAAGTTGATTGATATCGGTGATGTTCCATCCGTCAGTACCATGAACTTGTTTTTGTAATACCAGGTGCGCTAGCCCAAGCCGTTGACGTAGCTGATCTGCCCAAGGAAAGAACTCTGGGCTGTGCCTTTCACCCGCGCTGGCAGGTTTGAGGTGTGTTGCAGAAAGGGGACAAGTTGTGGCATCACCGAAGAAAAATGAACATTTATGATGAGATGTGCCATTGATTATTGTCATATCTAATAAACCGTTCGTTTTCCAAATCCGTTATAATTTTTCGTACCAGTGTCTCGTTACGCCCAACAAGCGTAATAAGTTCAGGTTCGCTCAATCCGCTCGCATATTCAAGTAAATACTGCAAAATAAGCCCGCGGATTTGTCGCTCCGATCCCTGAAATGGTGATTGTTTATGATAATGCTTGCTCAAGCGGCTGGCGTTGCCGACAGTTTTTTTGAGCATGACGCCATAATCCATCAGCGCATAGTACCATTCACGTGGATTTGATTGATCGACCGTTTGTGCAACCAAGGGCATGATTTCTTTATCGCTGATTTCTGTACGATCTTTAAAGAAAAAATGGATAAAAACGGTGCGAACGTTGGTTTCGATGAACACCGTCGGGATATTGAATGCAAATGCCACAATTGAACGTGCCGTTGCAGGTCCAATTCCGGGAAATGTTTCAAGTATTTCTGGATCGTGCGGCAGTTGACCGTGATATTCCTGGCTAACCCGTTGGGCGATTTTCTGTAATGCCATTGCACGTCGATTGTAACCAAGCCCTTTCCAGTACAAAAGCACTTCATGAAAACTTGCATTGGCAAGTGTTGCAAAATCGGGAAAGCGTGTAATAAATGGATCAAATTTTTGCAGCACGCGATCAGTTTGCGTTTGTTGCAGCATAATTTCTGAAACAACCACATGATAGGGCGTTATCTGTTCACGCCATGGAAAAGCACGTCGGTTAGTGCCATAATAATCTTTTATAAGCATTTGAAATTGGTGTAGATCATTCATAAAAAATCGCTAAAGTTTTTGCCAAGTATACTGGAAGGGTTTTTCTATGTCAGCACGTCATAATGCAAAGATTTTATGGTGGTCCGATGTGCCGACCATAGATCTTTTGCAGAAGTCACTTGATCAAGGACTTGTTTCTATCACGTCGACCGATACGGTTTTGGGATTCTTGGCACGATTAGATGAAAAATCCCATAAAATAATTGATACCATTAAGGGTTCAAAGCCGGACAAGCCTTATCTTATTTTGATCGATTCTCCGCTTAAACTTTCTGCGTTTGTCGACGTTCAGACGTTAAGCGAACAGGCAAAATGCATTGTTGCCAAATGTTGGCCCGGCCCCTTGACCATTATTTTTAAAGCGAAAAATAATGTGCCGGCCTGTATGCAATCAAAACAGGGAACGATTGCTCTTCGTTGTCCGCGCCATGCAGGATTGTTGAGCATCTTAGCTCACTTTGATGGTTTGTTTTCAACCAGCGCCAACAAAAGTGGTCTGCCGGTGGCAAAAACGTATCAAGATTTGGATCATGATCTTTTGCACGATGTTGATTATGTGGTGCTTGATCGTGATTTAGCGCCAAGCGATGTGCCATCAACTATCATTGATGTTACGTCGTCTGAGGTCAAAGTGATACGGCCAGGGGCTTATCCGGTCGAAAAGTTAGAACGTTTGTGTGGTAAGCGTGCTAACTCTTAAAGCTCCTGAATCTCGTTATTACCCGTTTCGGCTTCAGTTGTTTTTTTACGCATGAAGGTTGGCGTATCAAAACTATCCATATCAAACGATTCATCAGGCGTGAGTGATGGCGGCTCTATTGTTTGAGGAGTTGCATCACTTGCCGGCTGTGCTTGTTCAGCATAGCTATTTTGTTGTGAGGGTTGTGTTGCTTGTAGTGATGCTTCGGTTACAACTTCTTGTACAACGGGGAGTGGCTCAGGTTCTGATACAACAGGTGCGGCAACTGTTGGTGCTGTTGCAGCCGCTGCCGGTATAACCGATATGGTTTGAGCCAGTGCGGCGCGATCGAGTCCTGTTGCAATGACCGTGATGCTTATCTCTTCGCCCATAGTTTCATCAATTACTGAACCAAGAATGATATTGGCGTCTGCGCTTGCCATTTCATAAATCATCGAAGCGGCCTGATTGATTTCTTGTAATTCAAGATTGCTTGCGCCGGTAATGTTGATAAGAACACCACGAGCTCCATTGATACTTGCGTTTTCGATGAGTGGTGAGCTAATAGCGCGTACGGCGGCTTGGCGTGCACGATCAATGCCGGAGGCGCGTCCGGTTCCCATAATGGCAATGCCGGTGTTGGTCATGATGGTTCTGACGTCGGCCAAATCAACGTTGATATGACCAGCTTTGGTTATGATATCTGATATGCCTTTAATTGCTTGTCTCAAAATGTCATTGGCAAGTGCAAATGCTCCAAGCATTGAAATATTTGGATCTGAAATTTCGATAAGGCGTTGATTAGGTACGACAAGGAGGGTATCGACAGCTCCTTCTAAATTATTAAGTGCCTCTTCGGCATGTTTTTGTCGTCGTTTACCTTCAAATAAGAATGGTTTTGTAACAACGGCAATAGTTAAAATGCCGAGCTCTTTTGCTGCGCGTGCAATTACTGGAAGAGCTCCCGATCCCGTGCCTCCGCCCAACCCTGCAGTGAGGAAAAGAATGTCGGTATTAGCCAAGTAGTCCAAGATAGAATTAAGATCTTCCTCTGCTGCTTGACGCCCGACTTCTGGATTTGATCCTGCTCCGAGTCCCTTAGTTATTTTTTTACCGAGTTGTACTTTGTGATGTGCTGCTGAATTATTGAGTGCTTGTGCATCGGTATTAGCGGCGATGAACTGCACGTTGGAAAGATCACTCGCCTCAATCATGCTATTAACAGCATTACCGCCAGCGCCTCCTATGCCCATCACCTTGAGGCTGATACCGCCTGTACCCGTTGTTGTCTCTTCCTCAACTGCAAATTCAATCATGTTACTCTCCTTATTTTCCTTCCTTTTGAGTCATATGAATCAAAAGAGATCATAGACCCATGAACGCATTCTTTTCAAGACACGGGCAAAAACGGCATCACTTGTTGCAGAGATATCACCAAAGTTACATCCGCCACTCGCATGGAGGATCAGTCCATAGACGGTTGCATAGATTGGACTCTTAAGAATATCGGGTATGGCATAGGGAACATCTGCTGCAAGTATTTCTGGTTGGCCGATTCTTACCGCCATGCCAAGCTTTTCGCTGGCTAACTCTTGCATACCTGAAAGGAGCGAGCCTCCTCCTGTTATGACCAGTCCTGTCGGCATCAGAGGACGTAATCTGAACTGGTTGATTTCCTCAAGGAACAGATCAAATACCTCTTCGGCTCTGAAATGTATAATTTCAGCAAGTGAACTGAGTTCAACCGTTTTTGTGCCACCTTCATATCCAAGCGAGATATCAAGATAATTTTTCTTGAGTTCAAGAATTCTATCTTTTGATACCGACCCGTATAATTTTTTGAGCTCTTCTGCTTTTGAAAATGGAATATGCAAGCCCACGGCAAGATCATTGGTGAAATGATTGCCGGCAATTGGTATAACCTTTGAATGTCTGATGCGTGCGTCTTTATAGATAGCAAAATCTGAAGTTCCGCCACCAATATCAAGAATCCCAACGCCCATCTCTTGTTCTGCAGGCGTCAAAACAGCAGCAGCCGATGCTAATTGTTCAAGGACAATGTCTGAGACACGCAGCCCTGCAAGTTCGCATGATTTAATAATATTTTGAGCTGAGGCTACCGCTCCGGTGACAATATGTACTTGCGATTCTAGCCGTACGCCATACATACCCAAAGAATCAAAGACGTATTCTTGTCCATCAACACGGAAATATTGAGGAAGTACGTGAAGAATGTATTGATCTTTAGGTATTGGAATTGCTTTTGCCGCTTCAATGACGCGATCGATGTCGTGTTGTGAGACTTCGCGACTTTTTATGGCAACGACGCCCGTCGAATTGATTGATTTGATGTGTCCGCCCGAAATTCCTACGCAGGCAGATTCAATACGAGCGCCCGCCATAGCCTGAGCTTCTTGCATCGCAGCTTTTATTGAATCGACCGTTGCATTAATGTTTACAATAACGCCTTTTTTGAGCCCATGCGATGGATGTTGTCCGATGCCAACGACATCGATGATGCCGCGTGTATTTTTTTGAGCAATGACGGCAACGATTTTGGTTGTTCCTATATCAATTGCCGTAATCAGCCCTCCTGATGTTTTTTTATTCATGACCCCTTCCCCCTCTTTGACGGTTCGTGAAATTTGACGATGACCTGATCTTTTATGCGAAAATCAAAGGCCAATGGAATACCTTTTGAACTCAACATGTTTTTGGTGATAAGCCCCCGATCACATAAATCCTTAAAAAGCGTGCTGAGTGCGCCAAATTTTCGTTGATTAAAAAAGTTTTTTTCATCAGTGATGATGCGACAATGACAAATAGCTGTTGTGGGTATTAAGTGAATTTCCCATGGCGCCTTATAAAAAATTTGGTAACTGTGCCATGTTTCCTGTGGAATTGCATGAATAAAATCATAAACCGATCGATCAAGCTTGGTGCCAATGAGCTTTTCATTAAGCGTGATGCAGGGTAAGGTTTGTTGATTAAATTCGCTAAATGAGGCGAGGGGAAAGAGGCGTCGCTTATTACCAAGAATAAATCGATTATTGATGCGGCAATAAGGCGTGGTTCCGACAAGCTTGCAATGGAGAGTGTCTGGCGCCCGAAATTCATATTCAACCGTCTTGAGGAGGGGGAACGCATGTTTAAGATCTTTATAGAATTTTTCACGATCAAAGTTAATGAGGCTCTGCTGATGTGTTGTGCGGTGTACAAATTCTTGAATTGAACTGCGTGTTGGAGCATCAAAAATTGATTCCAATTCATAAGTTATCGTACGTGGCACAAATAAATTATTGAGCTGGGCAGATGATGTTATTGAAAGTTTTTTTACCAGTGTAATAGTTAATGGAATGCTACATCCGCCAATAGCGATAATCAGAAGCGAGCGTTTTATGAGCTTACGAATCATTAATTTTTGCATGATCTTTTTCCCCCGGCAGGGTCCTACGCATCATTTACAGCATAATCCTAGAAAAAAAGTCCATCATTCTGCAATAATCGCGCTAGATCGTTGCCAATGTTGTGGCCAGAGCGCCGAAACGAGTTTTGACTTCAAGATACATTGGGGATCTATGATAAATAACTATTTTCAAAAAATATTGCTGTGCCGATACCCGTTTGATATCATAAAAATAATCTGTTTTCCCCATCACTAAGGGAGCATCGTCCATGCTCAGAAAGAAACTCGGCGATATTCTTGTTGATCTTAAGGTTATTACCCCTCAGCAATTGGCTGTGGCAATACAAGTACAGCAACCATCGGGCAAGCTTATTGGTCAAGTGTTACTTGAGCAGGGGTTGGTGACCAAGAATGACATTGCACGTGCGCTGGCCAAGCAAGTCGGCATTGCCTTTATTGAAAAAATT